>NZ_VKHS01000604.1 GCF_014141525.1 Streptomyces calidiresistens | reverse complement strand
GACCCCTCCCGCCCGTCGCCCCGCGGCCCGGCCCGGCGCTCATCGGTACTCCGCCAGCCGCCGGCCGATCCCCAGCACCACGGCCGCGGCACCGAGCAGCGCCAGCGGCACCGCCCCCTCGCCCGGGCCCCGCAGGGCCGCCCGCCCGGCGCCGGCGACCTCGTCGAACCGCTCCCGCTCGGCCTCCAGCGCGGCGCGCAGCTCCTCGCCGGCCGCCCGGGCGTACGTGCCGGTGTGCGCGGTGCCCCGACTGCCCTCCGGCTCGCCCGGGTTCCCGATCACCAGCCGGGTGGCCCGGTCGTACTCCCCGGACGCCTCGGCCCGCAGCGCCCCCGCGTTCAGTTCCCGCCAGGCCGCGACCGCCTCCCGGGCCGAGGCCAGCCGCTCCGGACCCCGGGCGTCCCGGGCCAGTTCGCCGGCCCGGGCCAGCAGCCCCGCTCCGGGGGTCCCCTCCGGCCCCAGCAACTCCTCCAGGTGCCGGCGGGCGCTCTCCGCGTACCCGCCCCCCGAGCCCCGGGCCACCAGGACGAGGTTCTCGTCGCCCCGGGCCAGGATCACCGCCGCCCACGCCTCGTTGACCGCCTCCACCGCCACCAGGTTCTCCGTGACGGCGGCGGTGAAGGCGGTCCGGGACACCGCGTGCGAGGTCAGCGCCCACCCCACCAGCACCGTCACCGCCACCGCGCCCGCCACCAGCCCGGGATTGAGGAGTCGCCGGGTGCGGCGCCGGTGCCTGCGGTGCGCGGCGACCAGGGCGAGCAGGGTGACGGCGCCGACCAGGGGCGCGGCCACCGGGCGGGCGGAGGCCCGCTCCAGGTCCGCGCGCAGCCGCTCCGTCTCCAGGGCGTGCAACTCGCCGGCGGCGGGGAGCATCACCTCCTGCATCAGGGAGTTGGCGTAGCGCAGGTAGGCGCCGCCCAGCGGCAGGCCCCGGCGGTTGTCGGCCCGTGCGGTTCCCACCAGGGCCGTGTAGACGGGCAGGGTGCGGTTGAGCAGGTCGATCCGCTCGGCGGCCTCGGCCGCCGGCCCCGCGTCGGGTCGGGGGTGGGAGGCGGCGGCGGTCAGCAATCCGGCCACGTCGGCGATCAGCTCCTCGTGGCGCTCGCGCACCTCGCGCGGCTCGTCGCCCCCCGCCAGGAAACCGATCGCGGCCGTGGTGTCGGCCTCGGCCAACGAGCGGTGGATGCGGGCCGCGTCCGCGCTCGGCGGGGCCCCGGAGACCAGGGCGTCGTGTGCGGCACCGGCGCGTTCCGCCACCTCGCCGGCGGTCAGCGCGCCGGTGAGCAGGACGAGTCCCGCCAGCACCGCCCCGATGACCCGCAGCCGGCCCGGTTCCGTCGCGGCGGCGGCCCGCAGTCGCAGGAGGGCCTCGACGGGGGCCGTGCGGCGGTCGGGGGCGACCCGATCGGTGCGCGGCGCGTACGGCGGACGGGTCACCGGGTGGGTCACGACCGGGCGCCTCCCCTCGCGCGTTCGGGTGCGGGGCCCGGCCACGGGCCCGCCGCGGTGCGGCCCGGCGGGCGCGGACACCGCCCTCCCGCCTCCCCGCCGGGGTGCGCCCGGCTCGTGCGCCGGCGCCCGAGGGCAGTATGACCGTCGGACCGGGCGGTGGGCGGTGGTTTTCCGGAACCCGCCGTGGCCCGGACCCGGCACCGGCGCCGGCTCACGCCTCCCGGTCGAGGGCCAACCCCAGGTGGATGACCCCGGCCCCGGCCGGACTCCGCAGCAGGGTGAAGCCCATCCGCTCGTAGAAGGCCCGGGCCCGCTCGTTGCGCGGGTCCATTCCCAGGTGCACTCCCGGCACCCCCCGCTCCCGCAGCGCCCCGCAGTACGCCTCCATCAGCCGCCGGCCCAACCCCCGGCCCTGCCCCTCGGGCAGCAGATCGATGTGCAGGTGGGCGGGGTACCGGGCGGCGATCTCCGGCACCAGCATCCGCTCGGCGTGGTGCAACAGGTCCCGCATCTCCTCGTCCGGCGTGCCGGGCGGCCCCGTCGGGGCCGGATGACGGTCGGCGACGGTCGGCAGCCATCGTTCCCGGAACGCCCGGAAGAAGGCGGTGCTGTCCGCCGTGCCCACGATGTAGCCGAGCACCCGACCGTCGTCCTCCGCGACCCGCACCAGGTCCGGCTCCAGCGCCGCGTACGGGCGCAGGAAGAGGTCGGGCAGCAGGTCGTGGTCCCGGTACACCTCCCGGGCGTCACCTCCGATGTGGCCGGTGCGCAGGCAGATCTCGGACAAGGCCCCGAGATCCTCCGGGCGTTGGGGGCGAACGACGGCACTGGGCGAGGTCATGGCGGTCATCCTGTGGCCGGTTCGCGGCACGCACAAGGGGGCGGACGCGACGGGAGGGCGGTGGGTCCGGTTCCGGTTCCCCGGGCCCACCGCCCTCCCGTCCCGTCCGTCGTGGCCCGGGGGACTCAGCGCGGTCGCGCGGGCTCCGGGGCGGCCCCCTCGCGCGGCCCGCGCAACTTCTCCAGGGTCAGCGCGGTCGCGTCCGGCTGCGCGATGCCCGCGGCGTCCAGCGCCTCCTTGAAGTGCCGGCGCATGGCGCGCTCGGCGGCGGCCGCCCGCCCCGGCTGCACCTTCGCCGTGACCTTGATGACCATCGACTCCAGCGACACCGCCTCCAGCCCGAGGACCTCCGGCGTCTCCCACAGCTGCTCGTCCCACGGCTCCCGGCGCGCCAGGTCGGCCCCGGCCTCCTCCAGGATCCGGTGCGCCCGCCCCGGGTCCGTGTCGCCCCGGACCTCGATCTCCACCGCCGCCGTCGCCCATCCCTGGCTGAGATTGCCCACCCGCTTGATCTCGCCGTTGCGCACGTACCAGATCTCCCCGTCGTCGGCGCGCAGCGTGGTGACCCGCAGGCCGATCTCCAGGACCGTCCCGGTCGCCTCACCCGCGTCGATCCGGTCCCCCACGCCGTACTGGTCCTCCAGCAGGATGAACATGCCGGTCAGCACGTCGGTGACCAGGTTGCGGGCGCCGAAGCCCAGCGCCACACCGACGATGCCCGCTCCCGCCACCAGCGGGCCGAGCTGGATGCCGAGCTGGTCCAGGACCATCAGGGCGGCGGTCCCCCACACCAGGAGCGAGGCGACGCTGCGCAGCACGGAACCGATCGCCGCCGCCCGCTGTCGCCTGCGCTCGGGGTGGGCCAGCCGGTCCCGGCCGCCGCGGGCGGCCGCCCGCTCGGAACGCCCCACGCGGTCCACGGCCCGGGTGATGGCCCGGCGCAGCACCGCCCGCACCACGGCGGCGACGATCACGATCAGCAGGATGCGCAGTCCGCCGGCGGCCCACTTCTCCCAGTTCTCCTCGATCCAGGTCGCCGCCTCGGCGGTGGACGGCGAGGTCTCGCCGAGCACGGCGAGGAGCCGTGGGGAGCCGGAGGGCCCGGGAGAGGGGGAGGCCGGAAGGGGGACGG
>NZ_VKHS01000603.1 GCF_014141525.1 Streptomyces calidiresistens | reverse complement strand
CCCCCGGAGATCCCCGCCACCTCGGAGACGGGCGCGCGGCAGCGGTTGGAGTTGCTGCACGCCGCCGCCTCGCGACTGGGCGAGTCGCTGGACCTGACCCGCAACGCCGAGCAACTGGTGGGGATGCTGGTACCGGCCTTCGCCGACCTGGCCTCGGTGGACCTGACCGAGGCGGTGCTGGTCGGGGAGGAGCCGGAGCGGTTCGTCACCGGTTCGCCGCTGCGACGGGTGGCGGTGGCGTCGAGCGACGGGGATTGGCCGACGGACATGTATCAGTCGGGGGCCCACTTCCGGGTCGGGGAGTTCGGTAGCGAGCAGTTGCGCACCGGTCGGGCGGAGGTGCTCTCCAACCTGACCGCGCTGCGCGCGAAGCTGGTGGACGAACCGGATCAGCTGCGCCTGTTGCTGCCGGAAAGGGCGACCTCGGCACTGGTGCTGCCGTTGCGGGCCCGGAGGCTGGTGCTGGGCGCGGTGGGGTTGTGGCGGACCGGTGACCGGTCGCCGTTCGAGCAGGCGGACACCTCGCTCATGGAGGAGATCGGTTCACGGCTGGCGCTGAGCCTGGACAACGCCCGCCGGTACACGCGCGAGCGGCGGACCGTGGAGGCGCTGCAACGCAGTCTGCTGCCGCGGCGGGTGGTGCGGCTGACGGCGGCGGAGACGGCCGGCACGTACGTGCCGGCGAGCACCGCGGCGGGTACCGGCGGCAGTTGGTACGACGTGATCGCGCTCTCGGGTACCCGGGTGGCGTTCGTGGTGGGCCGGGTGGTGGGGCACGGGGTGAACGCGGCCGGCGCGATGGGGCGCCTGCGCTCCGCCGTGCAGACCCTCGCGGACCTCGATCCCCCGCCGGACGAGTTGCTGACGCACCTGGACGACCTGGTGGTGCGGTTCGGCGAGGAGGAGGAGCGGCACGACCCCGTGGGGTCGCTGCTGGGGGCCACCTGCCTGTACGCGACGTACGACCCGATCGAGCGGGTGTGCCTGATCGCGGCGGCCGGGCACCCGTCCCCGGTGCTGTGCCGGGTGGGCGAGACGGACGCGGAGGAGGTGAAGCTCCAGACCGGCCCCCCTCTGGGCACCGGCGGCCAGCCGTTCGAGCCGGTGGAACTGCGGATGGAAGCGGGGGACGTGCTGGTGTTCCCCAGCGGTGACCCCACGGCCCCGGCGGGGGACAGGCTCCTGTCGGCGGGCGGATCCGCGGCCGAGGGCCCGGGCGCGACCGCCGTCGGGACCACCGCCCCCGGCGCGGCCCCCGGGACCCCCGACACCTCCGGGGAGGACACCGGGGGCGCGGGCCGCGACGCCCTGGTGGTCCGCGAAGGGGCACGGGCGGCCGCGGCCCGGGACCTGCCGCTGCGCGAGTTGGGCGAGCGGATGGCGGCCCGACTGCGCGAGCGTCACCGACGCGAGGACCTGGCGCTGCTGATGGCCCGGCTGGGCGCGGTACCCGGGGAGAACACGGCGTTCTGGGAGCTGCCGGCCGACCCGGGAGTGGTGGCGCGGGCCCGGACGCTCACCTCCGAGCGGCTGGCGCAGTGGGAGGTGCCGGAGGAGCTGGTGTTCGGCACCGAACTGATCGTGAGCGAGCTGGTGACGAACGCGATCCGGTACGCGGGCGGGCCGATCGGTCTGCGACTGATCCGGGACCGCAAGTTGATCTGCGAGGTGTCGGACCCGAGCCAGACGCAACCCCACCTGCGACGGGCCCGACCGGCGGACGAGGGCGGGCGCGGCCTGTTCCTGGTGGCCCAGATCGCCCACCGGTGGGGCAGCCGGTACACGCCGGCGGGGAAGACGATCTGGACCGAACAGCACCTCGACCCGTCCTGAGGGGCGGTCAGCCCGGACGGGGGCCGAGCACCTCCGGCGGGGCGCCCCCCGCGACGACGGTGCCGGCGTCCAGGGCCAGGCAGTGTCCGGCGCGGTGGGCGGCCTCCGGGTCGTGGGTGGCGTGGACGACCGTGACCCCCCGGGCGGGCAGACCGTCGAGGACGGCGAGGATGTCGGCGCGGGCGGCCGCGTCGAGGCCGGTGGTGGGTTCGTCGAGCAGGAGCAGGTCGGCGTCCTGGACGAGGGCCTGGGCGACCAGCGTCCGTTGACGCTGCCCGCCGGAGAGCTCGTCCAGGCGTCGGTCGGCGAGGCCGTCGATCCCCAGTTCGACCATGGTCTCCGCGACCCGCCGACGGTCCTCCGCCCGGGCGCGACGCCAGGGACCGAGGCGTTCCCAGCGCCCCATGGCCACGGTCTCGCGGACGGTGAGCGGCAGGACGTCGGGGACGTCGGTGCGCTGCATCACGTGGGCGACGCGGCCGACGCCGTCGCGGGTGAGGGTGCCGCCTGTCACGTTGATCACACCGGCGAGGACGCCGAGCAGGGTGGACTTCCCCGCCCCGTTGCCACCCACGACGGTGGTGATGTCGAACTTCGGTATGCACGCGTTGAGTTGGGACAGCACCAGACGTCGGCCGCGCACCACCGACAGATTCTCCAGTTCGATCGCCGACGGTCGGGTCCCGGGCACGACGCTCTCCTGACTTTGAATTGAAAACGATTTTCATTGTACGGTCCGGTCATGGAGTGGTTGGTCGGTCCCTTCGAGGTGACCTTCGTGCAGCGGGCCCTGTGGGGCGGTGTGCTGGTCTCGTTGATCTGCGCGCTCGCCGGCACCTGGGTCGTGCTGCGCGGCATGGCCTTCCTGGGCGACGCCATGTCCCACGGCATGCTGCCGGGCGTGGCCCTCGCCTCCCTCTCGGGTGGCAATCTCCTGCTCGGGGCCGCGGCAGGCGCCGCGGTCATGGCGGCGGGGGTCACCGTCCTGGAGCACTCCCCGCGCCTGTCCCGGGACACCGCGATCGGTCTGTTGTTCGTCGGCATGCTCTCGCTGGGCGTGATCATCGTCTCCCGCTCCGGCTCCTTCGCCGTCGACCTGACCGGTTTCCTCTTCGGGGACGTGCTGGCGGTCCGCGAACGCGACCTGTGGCACCTGGGCATCGCGCTCCTCCTCGCCGCGCTGATCTCCCTGGCCGGCCACCGCGCCTTCGTCGCCCTCTCCTTCGACGAACGCAAGGCGCACACCCTCGGACTGCGGCCCCGCCTCGCCCGGGCCGCGATGCTCGGCCTGGTCACCCTCGCGATCGTGGCCTCCTTCCACGTCGTGGGCACGCTGCTGGTCTTCGGGCTCCTCATCGCGCCGCCCGCCGCCGCACTGCCCTGGGCCCGCCGGGTGCCGGTGGTCATGGCGGGGGCCGCGCTGCTGGGGATCACCGCGACCGTGATCGGCCTGCTGCTCTCCTGGCACCTGGGCACCGCCGCCGGCGCCACCATCGCGGGCGTCGCCGTCCTGCAGTTCTTCCTCTCCGCCGGCATCGCCGGCCTGCGCGGCCGCCGGGTCGCGCTCCCCTCCCCCTCCGGCTCACCGGCCGCCCC
>NZ_VKHS01000602.1 GCF_014141525.1 Streptomyces calidiresistens | reverse complement strand
CGCCCGGCCCACCCCCGGGATCGTGGACCACGAGGTCGCGGATCCGCACGATCCCACCCGGGTGCGGGCCGCCGCCCGCGCCCTGGCCCGCCGGCATCCGGTGGACGGGGTGTTGACCTGGGATGAGTTCGCCACCGTGGGAGCCGCCGAGGCCGCCCGTGACCTCGGACTGCCGGGCCCCCGTCCCGAGGCGGTCGCCACCTGCCGCGACAAGGCCGCGGCCCGGGCACGCTTCGACGCCCGACGGGTGCCCTCCACGCCCTGGGCCCGGGTCACCACCGCGGAGCAGGCCGGGGAAGCCGCCCGGAGGATCGGCTTCCCCGTGGTCCTCAAGCCCGCCGGGGCCGGTGGATCCTTCGGCGTGCGGAAGGTGGACACCGCCCGCGACCTGGCCGCCGCCCACGCCTTCGCCGCCGAAGCCGCCGCCCGGGGGCGGGAGGACGCCGGGCTGCTGGTGGAGTCCTACCTCTCCGGCCCCGAGGTCTCCGTCGAGGTCGCCTCCGACCACGGCCGCCACCACGTTCTCGCCCTGACCCACAAGTCCCTCGGCGCGGAGCCGTACTTCGAGGAGACCGGCCATCTGGTGCACGGCTCGCCGGACCCCGGGGAGCCCGCCGTGCGCGTGGCGCTCGCCGCCCTGGACGCGGTGGGTCTGACCCACGGCGTCTCCCACATCGAGTTGCGCCTGACCCCCGACGGGCCGCGTGTCATCGAGATCAATCCCCGTCCGGGTGGAGACCTCATCCCCCACCTGGTCCACCTGGCCACTGGCGTCGACGTCGTCGCAGCCGCCGCCGACCTGAGCGCCGGGCTGTCCCCCGACCTGACCCCCACCCGCGACATCAGCGCCGGCGTCCGCTTCCTCTACCCCTCGACGGCCGGTCGCCTCACCCGCCTGGACATCGACCCCCGACTGGGAGAGGTGGCCTGGTGCGAGCGCGCGGTGGCGACCAGGACACCGGGCGACGAGGTGAGCCCGCCGCCGGGCGACGGCCTGCACTCGCGCCTGGCCCACGTCGTGGCCACCGCCCCCACCCCCGAACTGTGCCGCGAGCGTCTCGACCGGGCCGCCGGCTCCCTGCGCGCCACCATCACCCCCACCCGGAGCGGCCGATGACCACCACGACCGCCGAACCGCGGGTGAGCGCCACCTGGTACGACGACGTCGACCAGGCCCCGCCGGACACCCTGGAGGCCCTGCACCCCTCCCGCACCCGGGCATGGGCCGGGGCATGGCAGCACGTGCGCACCGAACAGGTCCTCGCCCACCGCCACGTCCACCTCCACGACCCCGACCGGGGCATCGGCGAGACCGTCTCCTTCCACCTGGTCCCCGGCCGGGGCAGCCCCTACTGGTCGCGGTTGGAGACCGACGCCGGCAGCCCGCCCGTGTGGCCCGGCCCGGTGCTCTACGCCGGCAGCCCCCATGCCGAGTACGGCGGCGCGGGCACCGCCACCGCAGCCCTTGCCGCCGCCACCACCACAGCCGGACTCCACCTCGCCCAAAGTTTGGGCGCCCGCGCCGTCGTCCACCCCGGTCTCACCCCCGGGCAGGCCGCCGCCCTCACCGCCGCCGCTCCCGCCGGCGTCACCGCTCTCGACCTGGGCACCGATGTCGCGTTCACCCGTCCCCTCGGCGCGGACGCGGAGCGGTGGTGGGCCGGGATCCCGCAGAAGTACCGCAGCGACGCCCGCCGCACCTGGCGTCGCGGCACCGACGCCGGGCTGACCCTCGCCCCGTACACCGGCGCCGTCACCCTCCCTCACCTGCCGTACTTCACCGAGCTGGCCAACAGCACCGCCGACCGGCACGGCACCCGCCTGTACGGGCCGGAGATGTTCGAGCACCTCACCGATGTGCCCGGCGCCGTCCTGCTGGCCGCCCGGGACGGGGACCGGCTGGTGGGTGGCTTCTACGGCTGGCTCCACCGCCGCTGCCTGTACCTGTGGGCCTGCGGTATCGACTACCGCCACCCGGCCGCGCACCGCGTGTACAAGTGGCTGCTGGCCGAATCGGCCCTTTGGGCCATCGACCGGGGAGCGCACACCCTCGACCTGGGCCGCGCCAACTACGCCGCCAAGCTCAGAGTCGGCTGCCGTCCCCAGCCGCTGCGCACCGTCGTGTTCCTTCCCCGCCCCGAGCCCGCGACCGTCACCGCGTTGTCCGATCTCGCCCGGCGGTTGGGCGAGCAGGCCCTGCCCCACCTGCCCCCGGGCACCCCCTGGTGAGCCCTCCTCCGGTCCGGAAAGGAGCCCTCCTCCTGAACCCGTCGCCCCTGCACCCTCTCGCCCCCGCTTACGGCCACCTCGGTTCGATGTGCTGCCACAAGCCGGGCGGTCCGGCGGCTGCGGTGCGCTCCGCAGCGCGCCGCTCGGGAACACAGAGCCCTCCATCCCCCCGGTCGCGGGCGGGTGGCGCCCGGTGACCGACCCGCAGATCATCCTCACCTACAGCCGTGGCCGAGGGATCGTCGCCATCCCCCACGGCACGAGGTACAAGGCCGCCCACCAATTGCTCACCTCCTGCGGATTCCGCGAGGACGAGAGCGGAGTGCACCACCTGCCGGACGGGGAACCGGACCTCGCCCGGGACCGGGTGGCCTCACTGGTCCGTCTCTCGAAGTTCTACCGGGCCGAGGTGACCACCGGCAGCCGGCAGTTCATCGGCGACACCGCCGGAGACATCGCGGCTCTTCTGCCCGGTGAGTGGAAAGCCCGCGTCGAGATCTACTCCAACCCCCACTGGCAGGAGGACCTCGTGCCCTGGCTGTGGGACAGCGGCGAACTCGCCCGAGTCGTCCGGCACGAGCGCGTCCCCTGCGCAGCCGCCCTCACCGACACGGCCTCCGAAACGACCCTGCTGCTCATCGAACGCCCCGACCGAGAGGCCGGTTATCTGGTCGGCGCGCTCTCCCCCGAGTTCTTCGAGGAGGGACACGGCGACCGGCACGCCCCACCCGGCATCGCCGTCCTGGGGTCGGCCGCTTCGGCGGCCCGGGCCATCACGGACCACTACCTACCCGCCTACCGGCGCGCCGTTCACGATCGGCGGCTGGCATGCGTCGCGGAGGCGCTCGACCGCATCCGCACCGAGCACGACGACCAAAGCACCGGCACGGCCCCTGAGCACGACGACATCGGAGCACCGGTCCCGGAGGAGAGGACCGCGAGGCTCCCGGGCCGGGTGTGGGAGGAGTTCCGCTCCGTCCTGCGGCACGCTCCCCCTCTCCTGGACCGATGCCGCTCCTCGGCACCCGAGGGCTCTCCGGAGGACCGTGTCCTCGCCCGACTGGTCGACGCCCTCGTCGACGTGGAGAGCCTGGACGGGGGCACCTCTTCGAAGCCACCGGTACCCGACGCGCCACTCCGGTCAGCCGTCGACACCTGGCTCACCCACGGCGAAACGTTCCTGCGCCGGGCCCGCGCGGCGGCTCCCCCCACC
>NZ_VKHS01000601.1 GCF_014141525.1 Streptomyces calidiresistens | reverse complement strand
GGGGGCGGGTCGATCCACAGCCGGCGACGCCGGGAGGGGGCCGCCGGCAGCACCACCCGGCGCCTGCCCGGCCGGTGCAGGGCCGCGACCTCCGGCGTACCGACGCCGTGCGTCCACAGTTCGCCGTACGCGGCGAGCAGTGCGGACCGACCGGTTCCCGGTTCGGTGGGCGGGGGCATGGAGGTGACCGCGCAGGCCAGGCGTTCGGCGTGCCGGGCGCGGGCGAGTTGGAGCAGGCCGTGGCCGGGGCCGGCCTGCAGCAGGGCGGTCGGTCCCGGGCCCACGGCGGTGGCGAGCGCGTCGGCGAACCGCACGGTGGACCGCAGGTGCGACACCCAGTGTTCGGCGTCCGGCGCCGTTTCCAGCCACCGCCCGGTGAGCGTGGTGGCCAGCGGCACGCGCGGCGGCCGTGCCACGACCTTCTCCGCCACGGTCCGCAGTTCCTCCAGCGCGGGATCCACCAGGCGGGAGTGGGCCGCGGCGTCCAGGAGGAGGCGGCTGACGCGCACCCCCTCGGTGGACAGCTCCGTCTCCAGGGCGGCCACGGCCGGGGCGGGGCCCGAGACCACGCACGCCTCCGGGCCGTTGACCACCGCCAGATCGATGTCGACATGACGACGCAACAGCTCCCGAACCCGGGGCTCCGGGAGCGTCACCGCGAGCATCGCGCCGCCGCCGGCCGTCCGGGACATGGCCCGGGAACGAACCGCCACGAGGGAGACGGCGTCCTCCGGGGAGAGCGCCCCGGCCACCACCGCGGCGGCGTACTCGCCGAGACTGTGGCCGACCACGGCGTCCGGTTCCAGGCCGCCGGCGCGCAGGGTGTTCGCCACCGCCACGCAGACGGTGAACAGGGCGGGCAGGCCGTGGGCGGGATCGCGCAGCAGGCGACCGGCGCGTTCGTCACCGGGGGCGGCGGTCAACAGGGCCCGCAGGTCGGGCCCGTCGCCGGGGACGGCGCGATCCCGGTCCGTCGTGCCGAAGAGTTCCGCGTACCGGTCCACGGTGGCGGCGAAGGCCGGCTCCCCCAGCAGGTCGTGCGCCATTCCGGCGTACTGCGCTCCCCCGCCGGGGAAGGCGAGGACGAGTCGGGGGCGGGCGGCGGGAGCGGCACGTCGGGCGGCGGTCGCCACCGCCCGGGCGTCCGCGGCCGGATCGCCGGTGAGGACGGCCGCGGCCCGATGGGGCAGGGCCGTGCGGCCGGCGTGCAGGGTGTAGGCGACATCGGCCGGGGCGGGAGCGGGGGCGTCGGCGGGAGGGCCGTCGGTCGCCGCGCCCACCACTGCTGCGACGCCGGTCAGCAGACCGGCGAGGGCGTCGTCCCGGTGGGCGGAGACCAGCGCCAGGTGCGGCCGGGGGTCGGGGGTCGGCTCCGGGCGCTCCGGCGCGGCGCCGAGCACCACGTGGCAGTTGGTGCCGCCGATGCCGAAGGAGCTGACGCCCGCGTACCGTTCCCCCTCCCACGCGGTCGCCCGGTCGGGAACCCGGAACGGCGAGTCCTCCAACTCCAGATCGGGATTGAGGGGAAAGGCGTCGAGGGCGGGCGGCAGC
Organism: Streptomyces calidiresistens; assembly: GCF_014141525.1. Taxonomy (GTDB): domain Bacteria; phylum Actinomycetota; class Actinomycetes; order Streptomycetales; family Streptomycetaceae; genus Streptomyces; species Streptomyces calidiresistens. The sequence goes on along the minus strand of NZ_VKHS01000601.1, from coordinate 1,891 downwards.
ACCGCGTGGTGCACCGCCAGCACCGCCCGGGCGAAACCGGCGATCCCGGCGGCGGAGTTGGCGTGGCCGATGTTCGCCTTGGCCGAGCCGAGGGCGCACCGGACCGGACCGCCGGCGCCGAACACCCGGCGCAGCGCGGCCACCTCGACCACGTCACCGAGGCGGGTCGCGGTGCCGTGTGCCTCCAGGTAACCGATCGATCGGGGTTCGATCCCGGCGACCCCGAGCGCCTCGGAGATCACCCGGGCCTGACCGCGCGGCGACGGTGCCGTGAAGCCCGTCCGATCGGCGCCGTCGTTGCCGATCGCCGAGCCGTGGATCACGGCCAGGATCGGGTCGCCGTCGGCGAGGGCGTCCTCCAGTCGGCGCAGCACGGTGACGCCCACGCCCTGGGTGTGCACGATGCCGGTGCCCTCGGCGGAGAACGTCCGCACGTGCCCGTCCGCCGAGAAGATGCCGTCGGGCACGTGCAGGTACCCGCGGCCCTGCGGCACGATCAGCGAGGAACCGCCCGCCAGGGCGGTGTCGCACTCCTGCGCCAACAGGGACTGGACCGCCAGGTGCACGGCCACCAACGAGGTGGAGCAGGTCGTGCCGACGCAGACGGCCGGGCCGGTCAGCCCCAGGCGGTGCGCCGCGTGCAGCGGCAGGTAGTCGGCCACGCCGGCCATCGCCGCCTGGAGGCTGCCGACGGGGTCCCGGTCCGCGGCGGCGTACCGGTCGCCCAGGTTGTGGGTGAGGTAGTCGCTGTGGGAGGCGCCCGCGAAGACACCGACGGCGCCCGCACCGGCTCCCCGGGCGTGCCCGGAGGTCTCCAGGGCGCGGGCGCACACCTCCAGGAAGAGCCGTTGCTGGGGATCCATCAACGCGGCCTCGGCGTCGGTCAGGCCGAAGGGCTCCGGATCGAAGAGGTCCTGCCCCTCGATGAGTCCGCTGACCGGTACCCGGGCCGGGTTCCCGGGCGTGCCACCGGGGGCGCCGTTCGCCGATTCCGCCGTGTCCCCGTGTCGGGTCAGGCCGCTGCGTCCGGAGACGATCAGGTCCCACAGGGCGGCGGTGTCGGGGGCGCCGGGGAAGCGGCACTCCAGCGCGGTGACGGCGATCAGGCCCTCGGTGCGGGCGTCGTCGGCATCACCGGCGGGCTCCGCCGGGAACCGACCGGGCGGCGGGGTGGGGGCCGTCATCGTGCGGTCTCCTCGGCTCGGGCGCGGGCGGCGGCCCGGTCCCCGCGACGCGGGGCGGAACGGCGGACGGGTGGGATGCCGTGGTGGCGGGCGGACGGCGACGCACCCGGCCCGGGACGGGTCAGGGCGGTGATGTGCTCGGCCAGGGAGCCGACCGTCGGGTGGCGGAAGACGTCCGCCAGGGCGAGGCCGGGGGCGATGGACTCGCGCAGTCGGCGGTGGGCCAGGACCAGGGTCAGGGAGGTGGCGCCCAGGGATCCGGGGCTCGCCTCCGGGGTGACCGGTTGTTCGGTGAGGTCGGCCAGGACGGCGACGACCGAGGCCAGGATCCCGGCGTCGGTCCCGCGGGCCGGGGGCGCGGGAGGAGGCGACGTCTCGACGGGGGCCGGTGGCGCGTCGGCGGGGGAACGCTCGTCCCCGCCGTCCACCGGCTGTCGGTGCACGGCCTCCGCCAACCCGGCACCGCCCAGCCCGACCCCGACCCCCGGGGGCAGGGAGGCCACCCAGCGGGAGGAGGCCTCCAGCGCCCGGGCCGGGGGGAGGGCGCCGGGGCGCACGACCAGTGCCGTCTCCAGGCCGAGCGCCGCGGCGTGCTCGACGGCTCGGGCCGCCCAGTGGTCACCGGCGACCGGTGCCGGTGCCGGTGAACCGGGGGTCGGCGGCGTGTCCCGCTCACCGGCGGCCTTCCCGTGCCCGCCGTCCCCCGC
>NZ_VKHS01000600.1 GCF_014141525.1 Streptomyces calidiresistens | reverse complement strand
GGGAGAAGGCGGCACTCGATCCCGGGGCCCGGGTCGGCGGGGGACGGTTGGCAACCGTGGGTCTCCGGGTCACGGCAGGGCAGGCACAGGAGTCTCATCGCGGTGTCCGATCCGGGCGGGTGCGGCTTCGGGCGTCCGCCGGCCGGCCGGCGGACGGCGGGGTTCACGGGATGACCAGCGGCTCGCCGTACAGGAAGCGGTCCAGCGGCTCGGCCATCGCGCCGCGTGCGGGCGGGTGGAACGCCAGGGCCCGCGCCGCGGTGAGGTATCCGACGCCGAAGCCGTCGATCAGGTAGGAGGTGCCGCCCAGCAGTTCGGCGGCGTGCGCGGCGACGCGCTCGACGGTGCGCTGCGCGGCGTACCGCACGTGCAGGGCGCGGGCGACCCCCGCCGGCTCGCCGATGGCGGCCGGGGCGCTCCGGGCGACCGCCTCCAGGGAGGCCATCGTGGCCTCCAGCGCGCCGACCAGCTCCACGCGTTCTCCGGGAGTGCCGCGACGCCGGCGCAGCACCTCCTCCACCAGGCCACCGGCGACCCCGGTGTAGCTCGCGGAGACCATCAGTTCGAAGACGTGGAAGGCCGTCGCCAGCGCGGCGTTGAGGCTCTGCGGGTCGCCGAAGGAGGAGACGTGGCCGTCGGGCACGTCCACGTCGGTGAGCACCACCTCGTGGGTCTCCGAGCCGGGGAGCACCCCCGTGGCCCCGAGGGGGCGGACCTCCAGGCCCGGGGAGGAGGCGGGGACGACGGCCAGGGCCATCTCCGTCCCGCCGGTGTCGGGCAGCGTCAGCATCACGCTGGCGGTGAGGTAGTCCATCGACAGCGACAGGCTGCACGGTCGCTTCGCGCCGTTGAGACGCCATCCGTCGCCGTGTCGTTCGCCGCGCATCGTCGGCTTCAGCACGCTCGCCGCGGGCCTGCCCTCGCCGAACCCGGAGGCCAGGTAGCGGTGTTCGGAGGCGACCTCGGTCAGCAGTTCCTCGGTGACCCGACAGGGCGGCATGGCGACCACGGTGCAGTGGTGCATGTTGGCGGCCAGCGCGAGCGAGGGCGAGCGGGCGCCGAGCACCCGCTGCACCCGGAGGGCCTCGATGAGGTCGGCGCCCGCTCCGCCGTACCGGGTGGGCACCAGCAGTCCCGGGCCGCCGTGCTCCCGGAGCAGTCGCAGTCCCGGCGACTCCCCGGACTCCAGGACGGCGATCGGGACGTCCCGCAGCCGCTGCTCCAGGCCGGGGAGGAACTTCTCGAAGGTGGCGCGTTCCTCATCCATGAAGGTGATGGACATACTGGTCCTCTTGTCTGGTCGGATCGCGGGCCGACGCGGGGCCGGGCCCCCGGGGAGGGGGCGGCGGCCCCGCGCCGGCCCGGATCGATGCGGGTCAGGCCGTGTGCGGGGCCGATTCCGTTTCCATGAACTCGATGAGACGCGCCGCCAACCACTCGGGCTCGTCCAGGGACACGAACGCCCGGGACCCCTCCGCGATCGCCACCGAGGCGTTCGGGAAGCACTCGGCCAGGCGGTGCGCGTGGGCCAGGGGGAAGAGCGGGTCCTTCCGCGACCACGCGATCAGGACCGGCCCGCGATAGCCGCCCAGCCGGGGCACGACCTCCCGGGTGACCTCCGGCCGCAGGGTGCGCAGCAGGCCCGTCAGGTCCCGCTGGACACCGCGGTCGTGCGGGAGGGCACCGAGCAGTTCGGTGAGTCGCCGGTCGGGCACCGGGTTGCGGGCGACGAATTTCATGAGCAGCCGCTGGAACGGCCGGCCCCGCAGGCCGACGCAGATGCCGCGGATCAGCGGCGGGAGCGCGGCGATCGGGCGCAGCGGGGTCAGCAGCCGGGGCGGGCAGTTGTCGAAGGCGTCCGAGGGCAACAGCACCAGCCGGGAGAAGAGGGCCGGCTCCCGCACGGCGGCGATCTGCGCGATCGCGCCGCCGGTGTCGTTGCCCACCAGCACCACCGGCCCGGGCAGGGTGCGGGCGAGCTCGATCACCCGATCGGCGTGCGCGCCCGGGGAACGGTCCGCGTCAGCGTCCAGGGGCGTGCGGTGCCCGCCCAGCGGCAGGTCCGGCAGGACCACCCGGTACCGGTCGCCCAGATGTTCCACCAGTGGATCCCAGACGTGGCCGTTGACCATCATCCCGTGCACGAACAACAGGGTGGGGCCGTGCCGGCCCGCCCTGCGCACGGTGATGGCACCTCCGTCGGTGGCGACCTGCTCGCTCTCGTACCGCATGGGGTCGTGTCCTCCCTCTCCGTCTCCGATGTCACCCGTTGATCGTCAGCACCTCGATGTCGTAGACGAACGCCCGGTCGTCCCGGGTGAGCGAGGAGCTCAGGCGGTCGTCCCTGACCAGGATGTCCGCCACCGCATCGGGCACCCGGTGCTTGGCCAGGAAGTTGCGGTAGCACACCCGCCCTCCCGGCCGACCGACGCGCGCGGCGTGCCGCATGACGACATCGAAATCATCCCTGTCGATACAGCTCGTGACGTCGGAAAGGGAGAATTTGTCCACCGAACGGTCGGGCAGTGTCGCGATGTACTCGATCAGGTCCCCGGTGACGGCGGTGACCTCGGTGTCGGCCGCCCGGATCGCCTCGACGTTCTTCCGCGTCAGGTAGTGCGGCAGCGTCTCACGGTCCGGGTAGCGCCCCAGGAAGGTGAAGGCGAGCCAGTGGTTGTCCCGGGCGAGGTGGTGGGTGAAGGTGTGGTGGACGCGGTCCAGCACGTAGTCGCCGACCGACTCCACGTCGACGGTGATGCGGTAACCGGGGTCGTTGAGCACCGTCTTCAACGTCCGCTCCGAGAAGCCGTGGCGGATCAGGCTCCGCCACACCACCCCGTCGATCCGCTCGCGGTACAGGGTGCGCTGTTGCTCCAGGGTGGGCGCGGCGAACAGCGCCGGCATGGCCCGCGGGTAGAGCACCCTCATCGCGGGGGCCACCACCCGCCGGTAGAACTTCTCGTGCCGCCCCGCCAGGGCCAGCCCCCGCCGAACCTCGGAGCGGTGGCGGGTGAAGTAGCGGTACGCCTGCGGGCTGACCCGGCCGCGCAGTTCGGCGAGCAGCCGCATGCGGTCCGGGTGCGGGTCGATCCCGAGGAAGGCCAGGAGGGTGTCGTGGGAGAAGTGACGGATCGCGGCCAGCTTCACCTCCAACAGGTAGTTCTGACCGGGGGAGGTGTCCACCGTCGTCACCGAGCGCGGGTTGTTGACCATCAGGCTCAGCGAGCGGCAGCCGCTCCCGGTGACGCTGACCACGTCCTCGCCGGGCTCGACCTCCAGGGCCCGCATCTCGGAGTCGGAGTCCTCGTCGCAGGTGCTGTAGAGGATCCACTTGGCCGTGTCGGGGTTCGCGTCGGGCTGGAGGTGCGGGATGGGCGACGCTTCGTTCGGGTTCGTCACAGACATGGGACGCCTTCTCGGGGGTGGGGTGGAGGGGTGCCGGG
>NZ_VKHS01000060.1 GCF_014141525.1 Streptomyces calidiresistens | reverse complement strand
GCGCCACCAGGGCGTCCAGCGCCGGCGGCACCGCGGCGTTGATGGTGGAGGGGACCGGCGGCTCCTCCTGCACGTGCGCGTAGGCGATCGCCAGCGGGGAGTCCGCGTCGTACCACATGTCGCCCGCCGCGCACGGGGCCGCGCCCGGCTCCCGGCGAGCCGCCCGCTCCGGTGGGAGCCGGGCGCTGCCGGTGGTCCTGGGTGTGCTGGGGGTGCTCCTGGTCGGCGGTCTGATCGCCGCCTTCGTGATGATCGGCGACACCGGGGAGTCGTCCTCGGGCGGCACCGAGGCCGGGCAGAGCACCGGCGGGAACGGCGGCGAGGGCACCGGCGCCGGCACCGAGCCCGGCGGTTCGGGCGGCTCCGGTGACCCCGCCACGGGTGACACCGGCGGGGACGCCCCGGCGGTCGGCGCCGACAGGGGCACCGACACCGAGCCGAACGGGCCCACCGAGCGCGAGCCGCGCTACAAGGAGGGCGACGAGACCAGGACCATCGACACCAACGAGTGCGTCAACGCCCGCGAGCACTGGGACCAGGAGGGCGAGAACGAGGGCTCGGTCACCATGCCCGACTTCTACGACAAGCACTTCGCGTCGGTGAAGGAGTGCATCCAGGCCGCCGGGTGGAAGTACACCGACGACGAGAAGGTGAACGAGGTCCTCAAGGGCGAGGGCATGGTCGTGAACCAGTCGCCCAAGCGGCACGAGGCCTTCAACCCGGAGACCGACGAGATCACCCTCTACATCTCCACCGGCTACGAGAACTGAGCCGGCCGCCCGCGACCGTGCGGGGGTCGCGGGCGGAGCGCCGGAACGGAAGGCGCGGCGGGGGCGCCCCGGGGCTCAGGGCGTGATGGAGAAGTTCGCCAGGATCCGCCCGGCCAGCTCCGCGTCGCCCTCCACCTTGACCAGCTCGGCCACCCGTCGGGGCCGCAGCCGCCCGCAGGCCAGCCGGGAGTAGCTCTCCCAGTCGGTGGAGAGGGTGACCAGCGGACCGAGGGAGGGGCTGGAGGTGAGGGTGCCGCGCCCCTCCTCGTCGATCCGGACCGTGCGCAGGAACTCCAGCGGGCCGCTCACGTCGAAGACCACGGCGGACTTCGGCGGGGCGCCCGCGTCCTTCGCCACCACCTTCGGCAGCCGCTCCAGCATGATGTCGCGGGCGATGTGCGCGGCCGGGGAGTCGATGTTGCCGGGCTTGTCGAGGGACTGGCGCAGGTCCTGTTCGTGCACCCAGATGTCGAAGACCCGTGCCCGCAGGTACTGCTCCAGCGTCATCCGGCCGAGGAGGGGATGGCTGATCACGTGGTCGGGGGCGCGGCGTTCGTTCCGCAGTTGACGGGAGCGGCGGATGATCGTGTACTCCAGCTCGGAGGTCATCTCCGGCCCGGTGTGGTGGCGGCGGACGTCCACCTGCACCTCGGTGTAGCGGCTGCGCTCGTCGGTGACGTGGTAGAGGTCGCGGGGCAGGGTGTGGATGGGGCGGGGGTCGCCCAGGGCCTCGCACTCGCCGCCGATGACGTGGGAGACGATGTCGCGCACCGACCACCCGGGGCACGGGGTGCGGCGGTTCCACTCCCCTTCCACCAGCGGTGTGACCAGTTCGGATATCGCCTCGATGGACTGCGTCCAGGCGTCGATGTACGGCTGCATGCTGGAGTGCACAGACACGGGACCCCTCGGCGGATCGTTCGCTGGATGGGTGCTCACACGGTACGCCGCGCCATGGCGTCGGGTGAACGGTTTACCGGCTTCAGATCCTAGGGCGCGGAACGCCCCCGCTTCGAGGGGGCTTCACGTGAACGCGTGCCTTTCGGCGGCTTCGCGGGGGGATGTCCGGGGCGGATCGTGTCCACACCGTGCCCGCCCCCGCACGCCGCGTGCCCCGGTCGCGCGCGACGGCGTGCGACCGGGGGCGTGCGACCGGGGTGTGATCGGGGTGTGATCGGGCGTGCGGGCCCGGCGGGAGCGGGACGCTCAGCGCATCCCGCCCACCGGCCCCGGCGCGGAGACGAACGCTTCCAGCGCCCGGGCCAGGAAGTGCGGGTCGGCGGCACCGCACAGCTCGCGCGCGGAGTGCATCGACAGGATCGCCGCCCCCACGTCCACGGTGGCGATGCCGTGCCGGGCGGCGGTGATCGGGCCGATCGTGGTGCCGCAGGGCATGGCGTTGCTGGAGACGAAGCTCTGCCACGGCACGCCGGCCCGCTCGCAGGCGTCGGCGAACACCGCGCGGCCGACGCCGTCGGTGGCGTACCGCTGGTTGACGTTCACCTTGAGGATGGGTCCGCCGCCCGCCACCGGCCGGTGGTCCGGGTCGTGCCGCTCCGGGTAGTTGGGGTGCACGGCGTGGCCGGTGTCGGAGGACAGGCACACGCCGCCCGCGAACGCGCGGGCGCGGTCCTCGGCGGAGCCGCCGCGGGCGGCGATCATCCGGTCCAGCACCCCGCCCAGCAGGGGGCCCTCGGCGCCGGTGTCGGCCTGGCTGCCGTTCTCCTCGTGGTCGAAGGCGGCCAGCACCGGGATCACCGCGCCGTCCCCGGCCCCCTCCGCCCCGGCGGTCGCGGCGTTGACCAGCGCGACGGTACCGGCGTGCACGGACAGCAGGTTGTCCAGGCGGGGCGCGGCCAGCAGTTCGCGGTCCCGGCCCAGGAAGGCGGGCGGCTCGACGCTGTGCACCATCAGGTCCCAGCCCGCCACCTCGCCGGCGGCCACCCCGGCCTCCTCGGCGACGAAGGCGATGAGTTCGCCCTCGGTGGGCCGGCCCAGGCCCCAGATCGGCATGAGGTGCTGTTGACGGTCCAGTTTCAGGCCGTCGTTGACCTGGCGGTCGAGGTGGATGGCGAGCTGCGGCACGCGCAGCAGCGGGCGGTCCACCAGGACGTTCACGGTGGTGCCGTCGCGCAGCACCAGCCGCCCGGACAGGCCCAGGTCGCGGTCGAGCCAGGTGTTGAGCAGGGTGCCGCCGTAGATCTCCACGGCGACCTGCTTCCAGCCGGCCCGCCCGGTGTCGGGGAGGGGCTTGACCCGCAGGTTGGGGGAGTCGGTGTGCGCGCCGATGATCCGGAACGGGGTGGCGGGCGTCGCCCCCTCCGGCACCCACCAGGCGATCAGGGCGCCGCCGCGGATGACGTACCGGCCGCCGGCCCCGGAGGCGGTCTCGTCCCAGGCGTCGGTCTCCAGCAGGCGGCGGAACCCGGCCTTCTCCAGCCGGGCGGCGGCGTTGGCCACCGCGTGGTACGGCGAGGTGGAGGCCGCCAGCCAGGCGGCGAGGTCCTCGGCGTGCGCCCGGGCGGCCGCGTCGACGGCGGCCTCGGGGGTGGGGACCTGCGGGGAGTCACCGGTGTGGGGGGTGTGCGCCATGCGTCTCAGCATACGGAAACGCCCTCCGGCGTCTCCCACCGTGCCGCGCGTCCGGGGCGCCCCCGCCGGGGCGGGGAGTCGGGAACGCGCGGGGCCCCGGTTCCCCCGCGTGCGGGGAACCGGGGCCCGTGGGGTGCCCGTGGGGGAACCGATCAGAAGGCCGCCTCGTCCAGCTCCATGATCGACAGGTCGGTGCCCTCGGCGACCGCGCGGGCGACGGCCACCTGCGGCAGCACCTCGCGGGCGAAGTGCTGCGCCGCGGCGATCTTGCCGGCGTAGAACGCCTTGTCCCTCCCGCTCGCCGACGGCAGCTTCTCCGCGGCCACGGCGGCACCGCGCAGCAGCAGGTAGCCGACCACGACGTCACCGGCGGCCATCAGGAAGCGGGTGGTGTTCAGGCCCACCTTGTAGAGGGACTTCACGTCCTTCTCGGTGGCGGCCAGGTCGGTCAGCAGGATGCCGACCAGGCCCTCCAGCTCACCGGCGGCGCGGGCCAGGGAGTCGCGCGCCCCGGCCAGCTCCTCGCCGCCCGCGGCCTCCGCCAGGAAGCCCTTGATCTGCTCGGACAGGGCGGTCAGGGCCTGGCCCTGGTTGCGGACGATCTTCCGGAAGAAGAAGTCCTGGCCCTGGATGGCGGTGGTGCCCTCGTAGAGGGTGTCGATCTTGGCGTCCCGGATGTACTGCTCGATCGGGTACTCCTGGAGGTACCCGGAGCCGCCCAGGGTCTGCAGCGACTGCGCGAGCTGCTCGTAGGAGCGCTCCGAGCCGTAGCCCTTGACGATCGGCAGCAGCAGGTCGTTCAGCGCCTCGGCGGCGGTCGCGTCCTCGCCGGCGGCCTGCTTGATCATCACCTCGTCCTGGACGGTCGCGGTGTAGAGCACCAGCGAGCGCATGCCCTCGGCGTACGCCTTCTGGGTGAGCAGGGAGCGGCGCACGTCCGGGTGGTGGGTGATGGTGACGCGGGGGGCGGTCTTGTCGGTGGACCGGGTCAGGTCCGCGCCCTGGACGCGCTCCTTGGCGTACTCCAGCGCGTTGAGGTAGCCGGTGGAGAGGGTGGCGATGGCCTTCGTGCCGACCATCATCCGCGCGAACTCGATGATCTTGAACATCTGGCGGATGCCGTCGTGCTTGCCGCCGAGCAGCCACCCCACGGCGGGCTCGTTGGCGCCGAAGGTCATCTCGCAGGTGTTGGAGACCTTCAGGCCCATCTTGTGCTCGACGTTGGTGGCGTAGACGCCGTTGCGCTCGCCGAGCTCACCGGTCTCGGTGTCGAAGCGGAACTTCGGCACCAGGAACAGGGACAGGCCCTTGGTGCCCGGCCCGTGCCCCTCGGGGCGGGCGAGCACGAAGTGCATGATGTTCTCCGACATGTCGTGCTCGCCGGAGGTGATGAAGCGCTTGACGCCCTCGATGTGCCAGGTGCCGTCCTCCTGCTCGACGGCCTTGGTGCGGCCGGCGCCCACGTCGGAGCCGGCGTCCGGCTCGGTGAGCACCATGGTGGCGCCCCACTGGCGGTCCACCATCAGCTGCGCGATGTGGTGCTGCTCCTCGGTGCCCTCGTCCTGGATGACGCTGGCGAAGGCCGGGCCGCAGGCGTACATCCACACGGCGGGGTTGGAGCCCAGGATGGTCTCGGCGAACGCCCACAGCAGGGAGCGGGGGGCGACGGTGCCGCCGAGCTCCTCGGACAGGCCCAGGCGCCACCACTCGGCGTCCATGTAGGCCTGGTAGCTCTTGCGGAAGGCCTCCGGTACCGGCGCGGTACGGGTCTCCGGGTCGTAGACCGGCGGGTTGCGGTCGCCCTCGGCGTAGGAGGCGGCCAGCTCGTTCTCCGCCATCCGCGCGATCTCGCTCAGCACGTTCTTCGCCGTGTCCACGTCCATCTCGGCGAAGGGGCCCGTGCCGTACACCTCGTCACGGCCGAGGACCTCGAACAGGTTGAACTCGATGTCCCGAAGATTCGACTTGTAGTGCCCCATGGCGGCGACTCCGTTGGTGTCGGGGGTGTGTGCTCGTCGGTGCCGCTGCCGGGGGCAGCGGTGGGCGCCGGCAATACCGGTAGGTAACCACCATCATGCTACCCGCCGGTAATAAGGCGCAAGCGATTCCCGGCCGGATGTGAGTCGTTACGCTTTCGTCCATGTACGGCTACGACCAGACCGCGTACGGCTCACCGCACGGCCAGCCCGGTCAGCCGGGCCACCACCAGCACGGACAGGGCGGGGCCCCGGGGCCGCACGAACAGTCCCCCTACGGCGGGCAGCCCCCCGGCGCCGGCTACGGTGACCAGGGCGGATACCCCCAGCAGACCGGCAACGGCTACGGCGCCCCCGACACCCGGGCCGGGCGGGCCGACGCGGGCGGATCCGCCCCCGCGGCGCCCTCCCTGGCCGACGCGCTGCGCGCCTACGTCTCCGGTGCCCTGTCCACCGAGGAGTTCCAGGACGTCTTCTGGGGCGCGAAGATCTACTGCCCGCGCGGGGAGACGCCCGGTTTCCTCGCCGTGCAGACCACCCAGGAGCCGGTGATCCCGCTGTTCACCTCCCTGCGCGAACTGCGCCGGTACGCCGGCAAGGAATCGCGGTACTTCACCGTCACCGGCGGCGAGGTGCTGGACCTGCTGCCCGCCGGCTACGGCTTCGCCCTGGACATGGAGGGGGAGCACCGCATCGTCTTCGACGCCAAGGCGGTCGTCGACATGACCGACTACGCCATGCGCCGCGTCTACGGCTGACCCCGCGCCGGGGCGCACCCCGGCTCGTCCCCGACCCCCGGCTCCGCGCCGTCTCCCGGTGCCGGGGCCCGGTCGGCGTCCCCGCCGACCCCGGGCGCGCGGTGGCCGATGGCCCCGCCTCCTCGGTGTCCCGGGTGCCCCGGCGCGTGCGGGGCCGCGCGCCCGGCGGTCCCGTCCCGGGCGGTTCCCGCCCCGCGTCCCGGTGCCCGACCGGGGCCGGCGCGCCCCCGGCGTCCCCCGTCCCGGCCGGTTTCACGGCCTTCCGCCCCCGTCACCCCCTTCCGGGAATACCGGGGATCGGGCATGATGTTTAGCGTTCAACTAAATGTCGCGCCGAACACCCCACCACCGAGGAGGCCGACCGTGCCCGCCATCACCGTGGAGAACCCCCTGACGCTGCCCCGCGTCGCCGAGCCCACCGACGGAACCACCGCCCGGCCGGTCCTGGGCGTCACCACCGCCCCCACCGGCTTCGAGGGCGAGGGCTTCCCCGTGCGCCGCGCCTTCGCCGGCATCCACTACCGCCACCTGGACCCGTTCATCATGATGGACCAGATGGGTGAGGTGGAGTACGCCGCCGGCGAGCCCAAGGGCACCCCCTGGCACCCGCACCGCGGCTTCGAGACCGTCACCTACCTCCTCGACGGCACCTTCATCCACCAGGACTCCGAGGGCGGCGGCGGCGTCATCAACGACGGCGACACCCAGTGGATGACCGCCGGCTCCGGCCTCCTGCACATCGAGGCCCCGCCGGAGGAGATGGTCATGAAGGGCGGGCTCTTCCACGGCATCCAGCTGTGGGTCAACCTCCCGGCCAGGGACAAGATGACCGCCCCCCGCTACCAGGACATCGGCGGCGGCAACGTCAAGCTGCTCACCTCCCCCGACGGCGGCGCCGTGATCCGCCTGATCGCGGGCGACCTCGACGGGCACAACGGCCCCGGCGTCACCCACACCCCGATCACCCTCGTCCACGCCACCGTCAGCCCCGGCGCCGAGATCACCCTGCCGTGGCGGGAGGACTTCAACGCCCTGGCCTACGTCCTGGCCGGACGCGGCGCGGTCGGCACCGGCCGCCGCCCGATCGAGCTGGGACAGACCGCCGTCTTCGGCGCCGGCGGCAGCCTCACCGTCCGCGCCGACGAGAAGCAGGACGGCCACACCCCCAACCTGGAGGTCATCCTGCTCGGCGGCCGGCCCATCCGGGAGCCCATGGCCCACTACGGCCCGTTCGTCATGAACAGCCACGCCGAACTCCAGCAGGCCTTCGAGGACTTCCAGGCCGGCCGGCTGGGCCGCATACCCGCCGAGCGCACCGTCTCCAAGCGCTGACCCCGACCCCCGGCCGGACCGCGCGCCCGGTCCCCGTCCGCCCGGTCCCGTCCCCTCGACGGCACCGGGCGGACGGACGAGGCGGTGTCAGACCGCCTCGTCGAGGGTCCGCCGCAGTTCCCCGGGCAACTCCAGATCGGCGGCCGCCAGACATTCGTCGAGCTGGGCGACCGAGCTGACCCCGATGATCGGCACCACGGGGGGCTCACCGCCGATCAACCAGGCCAGCACCACCTGGATCGGCGTCACCCCCAACTCCTCGGACACCTTGGACAGTGCCCGCAGCCGACGGTCGGTGCCCGGGTGGTCGTAGTGCTCCGGCAGCGGCTTCCCCGGACGGCCGTAGGCCCCCCAGAGCAGCGTGCTGTAGGCGAACATGGTCAGACGGTGGCTGCGCACGTAGTCCAACAGTTCGTCACCGGCGTGCACATGACCGCCCTCGGGCAGCGAGGTGTTCGGGCGGGGCCGCAGGTAGGAGTAGCGCTGCTGGACGGCCGCGTACGGTGTCCAGCCGCGCCGCTCGGCCAGGGAGCGGGTCTCCGCCAGTCGCCAGGCGGCGTGGTTGCTCGCGCCCAATGTCCGCACCCGGCCGTCGGCCACGGCCTCGTGGAACGCGGCGAGCGTCTCCTCGTCGGGGGTGGCCCGGTCCTCGCGGTGCGCGTAGTAGAGGTCCAGGTGGTCCGTCCCCAACCGGCGCAGGCTCCCCTCCAGTTGGGTGCGGATCACCGCCGGGGCGAGCCCCTCCGCCCCGCCGTCGGGGCCGGGGCCGGAACCGACCTTGGAGGCGATGGTGAGCCGGTCGCGGCCACCGCGCTCCGCCAGCCAGCGGCCGAGCACGGCCTCGCTCTCGCCGCCCTCGCCACCGGGCACCCAGAACGAGTAGCAGTTCGCCGTGTCGATCGTGGTCCCGCCCGCCTCCACGAAGCGGTCCAGGATGGCGAAGGCCGTCCCCTCGTCCACCGTGGTGCCGAACGGCATGGCACCCAGACAGAGCGTGCTCACGCGGGTGTCGGTGGCCTCGTCCAGAATTCGCTGCTGCATCGTTCCTCCGGGGGTTCTCGTGTACGGGACGGCGGTGGTGACCCTCCGAACACCGCCGCGCACCCGATGGGTTGGGAACACCGTAGGAGGGCGGGTGGATCGCCGACGCCCCTTACGCCGTGGAACCGGATGCTTCGGTGGTTTCGTCCCGTGAGCCCTGTTGTACGGTTTCGGCCACCGACCACGTCCTGCGGCGCACGGGGCACCCGGCCGGGAGGGGGAGCGACATGAACCGCATGGTGGGGATGTGGCGGGAGGGGCGCCTGTTCATCCGGGATGCCCTCCACTCGGTGTCCACCGGCACCTCGTTCGCCGTCGCGGTGGACCCCGGGGCCCCCGGCGGGCTGCGGTTCGGCGACACCTTCGACCTCGACGCCGAGGCGGTGGCGGACCCGGAACGGTTCACCTCGATCGACGTCACCGGCAGCCATCCCCTTCCCGACGGCGGGGCACTCCGGTGGGGAGAGGGCTCCCACGGCTCCGAGGGGTTCGCGGCCCGGGTCGCCTCCGACGGGGACCCCGTGTGGATCCTCCACCTCGAGGAGTCGAATCCCTTCGTCCGGGTTTTCGTGACCGGCGACGAGGCGACCTTCGAGTCGAGCTCCGGCGTGCGGGTGACCCCGGGCATCGACGCCCCCGGGCTTCCCGGGCCACCGCCGATGACCGCCGATGACCGCCGACACCGTGCCGGAGAATGACGGCGTGCCCCTCCACGTCCACCGCGTCACCCGGTACGACCCCGCCGACCGGGACGAACACGGCCACTACACGGGTCCGGAGGACACCGTCTCCGACCACGGACCGGTCGAGGCGGCGTACCTCCGCGCGGTCGGGTTGTTCGCGGCGCACGCCGGTGTCGATCACCTGGTCGTGCGCGAGCCGTCGGTCCCCTCCACCGTGCACTTCGGTCTCGAACCCCCTCTACCGGACTTCGGGTTGGGCGCGTTCTTCCCGGCCGACCCGGACGGCTTCCACCGCGGCTTCCACGACGGGGCGACAGTGCCCCTGGCCACCGGCCTGGAACTCGTCCGCGCCATGCTGCGCGACCACGGCCTGTGGTGTCGGTTGGAGGTGGAGGACGTGTTCACCGTGCACGTCGGGTGGGATCAGTACCTCTACATCGGCGGTCGGCGACCGTGTGACGAGGGGTTGGCCGACCGCGTGCGCGCCCTCGGCCTGTTCCCGGAGCCCCTGCCCGCCTCCCCCTACGAGATGGAGTGCGGGGACGAGGAGGACCGGTACCCGGCCGACGACGCCTTCCGGGACCGCCTGCGGCGGGCGGTGACCGCGAACCGCGCGGGCGTCCCGGAGGAGCGCCCGGTGCGGAACATGTCCCGATGGCACCGCCTGACACCCGACACCCTCGACGCCGTCCGCGCCGACCTCACCCCGCGCGCCCCACTGGCCGTGTGGCCGCCGCTCTCCACCGACATCCCGGCCGTCCTCGACGACCTCACCGGCGAGGAGGAGGTGGAGTGCGTCCTGGAGGGGGAGGACGGGCGGCTCCACGGCGTCATCGCCCACGACGAGGACTTCCCGGCCCTGACCGCGCCGCTCTCCCGCGCCGCGCTGCTCCTGCCCCGCCGGGAGGGCGGTGCCGAACCGCTGTTCACCGGAGTGCTGCCCGATGCCGACGGGGTGCTGCGCGCCCGATGGGGGACCGAGCCCTCCCGGGGCAACCGCACCCCCCTTCTCCTCACGACCCCGCGCCCGGCTCCGTCACCGTGCGGCGGGGTTCGGGAGCCCGCCCCCGAAAGGGCCCCGACGGCCCCTGAGGAGAGGTGAACCCGGTGGTGCGGTACGTCGGATTCCTCCGGGAACCGCCCCACGGCGACCCCGACGCCGAGTCGCTGCTCGACGCCGTGGGCAGGGGCGACGACACGGTCCGGAGCCCGCCGGCCGACTACCTCGACACCGGGTACGTCCTCGCCACCACGGGGCAGCGGACGAAGGACATCCTCGACGACCGGCGTCCGGACTCCGGCCCCCTCGACGTCCGCACCGACGGCGAGTGGGTGTGGCCCGGCGACCTGTCCCACCGGGTACGCCGATACAACGTGGCGCCACCCGCCGCCCTGATCGACGCGGCCCGCTCCCGGGCCCGGCCCGCGCCCGCCCCTTCGCCGGAGGAACCGGCCGCCGTCCGCGACGACATGCTGCCACCCCCGTAACCCCGGCGCGCCCCGGACGACGACGGTCCCGCGAAGCCGATCACCGGTCCGTGGACCGTGCACCGGGAGACACCGTGGGCAGGGGGCGCGGCGCCGGCGGTCGTCCCGAGGACTTCCGTGTCCGGCCGGCGAGGACCGCGTGTGCCACCAGGCCGACGATCACGACCACCGCCAGGAGGCGGGTGATGCTCCACGTCGCGCCGACGACTCCGTCCTGGAGAGGAGTCTCCACACGTAGCCGCTCCGTGGTCTCCACAAGGACGAGTACCGGAATCACCAGCCGGAAGGGGAGGCCGCCGAACCCCCGGAGCCTCGCCAGGTTTCCCGCCAATCCCAGCAGGGGGCCGAGGAGACAGGCCCCCACCACCCACGGCAGGACGTTGGCCAGGAAGCTCGCCGGGGAGAAAGAAGCCGCGTCACCGAGGGGGTGGTGGAGATCAACCACCCGGAACTCCCCCTGCGCGGCCTTCGTCAGGTAGTAGGCGAGAACGGCCACGCCGAGAGAAGCCGTCGCCAGGGCGGCGGACTCCGCCTTCGACGCCCGGACGAAACCGACACCGAAAGCCAGGGCCGCCCACGCCCACCCCGCGGACAGGGTGAGGTGGGCGACGTGTGCGAGGTGACCCGGGGAGCCGCCCGGGCCGACGAGCAGGGGGCCGAGCACACCGAGCGCGACCCCGGCCGCCACCGCCGCCACCGCCGCCGGGACGCGCGAACGCGGAGACGTCGCCACGGCGCCCCGCAGGGGGTCGACCCCCGACCCGGGATTTCCGTTTACCTGCATCGTTTCCCCTTCGGAATGCGAATAGTGGCGATATGGGAAGAGAGGAGAAGGGAAATCACCGGAGCGGCCTGAAATTTCTGTGGTGAAAACATGACCGAGTCGGGTCTTCGAGATGTTCGACCGCATCGATCAAGGTTTCGTGGAGTGAAATGAGAGGTGCTCCGGCGGGTGGGAGGTAACCCCGCGCCTCCGACCGGGAATTCAGTTGGGAAATTTCAACCGGTCGCCCGGAAATTGCCTCGATGGGTTCGAGTCGAGGGATCAGTCGAAAAGATGGGTGCACTCGCTCCCCGCTCCTTTCGTGGTCGTGACCCCGTCCGGCGTCCAATCCACAAAAACGCACCGGCGCAGACCGAAGAACGACGCGGGGTATCGGACCCGCGCGGTCTCATCGAGGTGCCGTGCTCCATCGGTGAACACCGAGGCTGCGGCGAAAACCTTTTCGTACAGCAGATCCTCGGCCTCCCATGCCCGGTAGGTCTCCAGGTCGGTGCCGGCGAAGTGAGCGGTGAGCTCGGCCTCCAGCGCCGCGCTGCGGCGCTCCGCGCCGACGAACACGGACGTCACCGTCGCTGCGGCAAGTAGGGACAGGGAGGCGGTGACCCACACCTTCCGGCGCCGTGACCGGCGAGGCCGACCCTCCGCGTCCCGGGGTCGGAGCCGTGGGGCGAGGCTTCCCGCGAGAACGCCGAGGGCGCCGCCCGCGCTGTTGGAGATGAGGTCGGCCACGTCGTTGGCCCCCGTACCGGTGACGGCTTGCAGGCACTCGACAAGAAAAGACAGGAAGGGGATGGCGATCAGCACGTGCAGGGGTTTGCCGGTCAGCAGGGTCCAGAGAAGACCGGCGGGGATGAACAGAGCCGCGTTCATCAGGATTTCGGTGCTCGTGAACGGGTCTCCGGAGATCCTGTCCCATCCTGTCGTCGACCAGGTGAACAGCTCTCCGGGTGAAAATCCCGGGCTTCCCCGGAAAAGCGTTACGGCGACAATCATGGAGAGTGAGGCCACTGCGGCGTGGAGGAGAAGTCGGTCACGCTTTCCCTCGCTTCTTCGGGTCCACGCCCACGTGGCTGATCCTGTCACCGTCAAAAGAATCAGTAATGGAACCACCACCCCCTCCGCGGAGAGCGACCAAACGGTGTGGAAAACCTCATTGGCGATGGTCGATTCTTCCGCGGTGGCCGGAACGAACGGGAATGTCGCCGCGGTGATCCACGTGGGAAGGATGACGAAAGCCATGCATGCCTCTTCGACGCCGGGTGAGGGCGTCGATACGCCCCGTGGATCGTATGCCGTGATCCCCGGACTGTCGACGGCGACCACCGGCCCGGGTAACTCCCGTGGTCAGCAGACCACTTCGGGATCGTCCATCGCTCCTGAACGTGCGGGGACCGGCGTTGGGGCGGAGCGGTGGCCGATCCTCGTCCATCGACCGCCGCGGATCCGGTTGGTTCACCACGCCGCCGGGAAGTGTTCGGGGGAACCGGAGCGGTCGTCGGCATCGACACGATCGAGTGCCACGCGGCGCACTTCGGTGCCCACGGGGGTGGGGTTCCACGAGGACGACCTCCCGGGGCCCCTCCGTCATGAACAGTGACGCCGCATTCGGGCGGTTCTCCGGCGGCTCCCCGACGAACCGGCGGACCCGTCCGCCGTGCGCACCGCCACCCGGCGCCGACGCCGGTCCTCCCGCCCGCCCACCGCCCGGTGCGGCACGGGGACGGTGCCCGGCACCCCGCCGGGGGCCGTTACGGTATCGAGTCCCGCGCCGGACGGCCGGCGCGAACCGGCCGGACGTTTTCGGCGTGTACCCCGTAGCGACCCCCGACGAGGTGGGAAACGGGTGGTGCGGGTTCCCGGCCCGGAGCGGGACCCCGTGGCGACGACGGGGCGGGGCG
>NZ_VKHS01000006.1 GCF_014141525.1 Streptomyces calidiresistens | reverse complement strand
TCCCCACCCCTCCCGTCGGTGGTACCGATGAACCATGGAGTGGTTCTCCGCCCCCGACGCATGGATCGGGCGACTGGTCTTCCAGCGCGGACTGGCGGCCGTCTACCTGATCGCCTTCCTCAACGCCGCCCTCCAGTTCCGCCCCCTGGCGGGTGAGCACGGCCTGACGCCGGCGCCCGAGCTGCTGCGCCGGCTCCCCTTCCGCCGAGCCCCGAGCCTGTTCCACCTGCGCTACTCCGACCGTCTGCTGGGCGTCGTCGCGTGGAGCGGCGTCGCGGTCTCCGCCCTGCTGCTGGTGGGGGCGGCCGACCGGGCGCCGCTGTGGCTGTTCGTGGCACTGTGGCTCGTGCCGTGGGCCCTGTACCTGTCGATCGTCTCCATCGGACAGGGCTGGTACGGCTTCGGCTGGGAGAGCCTGCTCCTGGAGGCCGGGGCCCTGGCCGTCCTGCTGGGCAACGAACGGGTCGCACCGCCCCTGCCCGTCATGATCCTGATCGCCTGGCTGCTCTTCCGTGTGGAGTTCGGCGCCGGGTTGATCAAATGGCGCGGCGACCGGTGTTGGCGGGAACTGACCTGCCTGGACCACCACCACGAGACCCAGCCCCTGCCCGGGCCGCTCAGCCGCTGGTTCCACCTCTTGCCGCGTCCCCTGCACCGGGTCGAGGTCCTGGCCAACCACGTGACCCAACTGTTCGTTCCCTTCCTGCTCTTCCTCTCCCAACCGGTGTCCGGGATCGCCGCGGCGATCGTGGTCGCCACCCAGCTGTGGCTGGTGCTGTCGGGAAACTTCGCCTGGCTGAACTGGGTCACCATCGTCCTGGGCGCGGCCCTGCTCGACTGGTCGCGCCTGGTGTCACCGCCGGCCGACCAACCGGAGCCACCGCTGTGGTTCCTCGTGGGAGTCCTGGCCGTGACCGCGTGGATCCTGGTGCTCAGCCGCCACCCGGTGCGCAACCTGCTCTCCCCGCGACAGCGGATGAACGTCTCGCACGACCCGCTGCGGCTGGTGAACAGTTACGGGGCCTTCGGCAGCGTCTCGCGGGTGCGCCAGGAGATCGAGATCGAGGGCACCGACGACTCCCGGCCCGGCCCCGACACCGCCTGGCACGCCTACGGCTTCCGCGGCAAGCCCGGCGACGTCCGCCGCCGACCACCGCAGGTGGCGCCGTACCACCTGCGGCTGGACTGGATGATGTGGTTCGCCGCCCTCTCCCCCGCCTACGGCCGTCCCTGGTTGCCGCTCCTGGTCGAGCGTCTGCTGGAGGGCGATCGGGCCACGCTGCGGCTGCTGCGGCACAACCCCTTCCCCGACCGACCGCCCCGCTGGATCCGGGCCCGGGTGTACCGCTACCGCTTCACCACCCGCGCCGAGCACCGCGCCACCGGCGCCCACTGGCACCGCGAGGCGCTCCGCGACCGGATCCCGCCGACCACGCTCTGACGCGCACCCCGGATTTCACGTCCACCCCCTCGGATGCGGTATGGTTCTCGTGCACGGCGACGAGGGGCAAAGCCCCAGGTCACACCGGGCACCGGGACGTGGCGCAGTTTGGTAGCGCACTTGACTGGGGGTCAAGGGGTCGTGGGTTCAAATCCCGCCGTCCCGACGGTAGCCGGAAGGCGCTCCGAACAGGTGAAAGCCCTGGTCGGAGCGCCTTTCGTCATCTGACACCCCATCAGCCCGGCAGGGGTCCGGCGTCGGGAAGAAACCGCAGATCAGAGCACCTTTCCGGGGCCAAGGTCACGAATGTTTCGATCGGCTGCTCCTTCCGCTTCGACCGTGTGGAAAGTGAGGTCCCGGGTGCACATC
Organism: Streptomyces calidiresistens; assembly: GCF_014141525.1. Lineage (GTDB taxonomy): Bacteria > Actinomycetota > Actinomycetes > Streptomycetales > Streptomycetaceae > Streptomyces > Streptomyces calidiresistens. Next base: position 26,691 of record NZ_VKHS01000006.1, on the reverse strand, counting down.
GCTCCCCTCGGTCCCGACGACCCCGCCGAGCTGGGCGGGTACGAGCTGCTCGGGCGGATCGGACAGGGCGGGATGGGCCAGGTGTACCTGGGCGAGTCGCCCGGCGGTGAACCCGCCGCCGTGAAGGTGATCAAGCCGTCCGTGGTCGACTCCGGGACACGGGCGAGGTTCGCGCAGGAGGTGGAGGTTCTCAAGACGATCTGGGGCGCCCGGATCGCCGCCCTCCTCGACGCCGACCCCGAGGCGGAGCGCCCGTGGTTGGCGACCGAGTACGTCGAGGGCCTCGATCTGAGCCGGCACGTCGCCGGTCACGGCCCGCTCCCGGCGCTGCTGACCGCGGCCTTGGGCGCGACGCTGGCCGAGGCCCTGGCCGCCGTGCACCGCCAAGGGCTGCTGCACCGCGACCTGAAGCCGGCCAACGTACTCCTCGGCCCGAACGGACCGAAGGTGATCGACTTCGGGCTCGCGGTGTTCGCGGAGTCGAGCTCGTCGCTGACCGCGCCGCACATGGTCGTCGGAACGCCCTCGTACATGCCGCCCGAGCAGGCGAACGGTGAGAAGCCCCTGACGCCGGCGGTCGACGTGTACGCGCTGGGCGCTGTCCTGCTGTTCGCCGCCTCGGGCCATCCGCCCTATCGCACGGACAACATCCACCTGTTGTTCCACCAGGTCGTCGATCCCGCGGTCGCAGCGGACCTGTCCGGGGTGCCGGACGAACTGGTGCCGCTGCTCACCGCCATGCTGGCCCACCGCCCCCAGGACCGGCCGGATCTCCCCGAGGTCGTCCGAAGGTGCCGCGCGCTGATCGAGGCACACGGGCTGAAGGTCGCACAGGCACGCCGCAGGCTCACCGCCTACACGGCCACCCCGACCCACGTGCTGGACGATCTCCTCGCCGTGAACCGTGCTTCCGGCCCCGAGGTCCGCACGGGACCCGGGGAGGCCAAGGCTCCCCCCGTGCCCTCGCCGACCGGGCGGGAGCGGGGCGCGGCGGACTCCCGGCCGTCCGGCCGGCGCCCGGAGGGCTCCCCGGCCGGCCCCGGGGTTCCGCCGGTGCCCGCCCCGACGCAACCCTCCGGCGATCCCCGGCTCCTGCTCCACCGTGACGACACCGCGAGGGAGCCGTCCGCCGACGCACTTGCCGACCCGGCGCCCGCCGCCCGGGCCGAAACCACGACCGTCGGTCCGGGACAGGATCCGACCGTCGCGCCGCTGTCCCCCCGGCGCCCCTCCGGGCGCGGCAGGGCGAACCGGCCCTCCTTGCGGAGTTCGGCGCAGGCCCGGATCACCGCCCGGCGCCTGCGCGAGGCGTATGCGGCCGGTTCCCCTTTCTGACCCGTACGCCTTCGAGAACCACGATAATGGGCGTGCTCTGAACAGGGCCCGCGCCCGCACGATCGACCCGTTTCGGGAGGACACCGGTGACCGCCGTGCAAACCAGCGTGGAGCAGTCCGGCGAGGAACGGACCGGTGCCCCGAACGGCGGGGACCAGTACCCGGCCGGTGCCCTGGTGGTGGTACGGGACGAGGAGTGGTTGGTCAGAAGCTCGATGCCGACGTCCGATGACGGCACGCGCATCGAGGTCACCGGGGTGTCGGAGTTCGTCCGGGACCAGGAGGCCGTGTTCTTCTCCGGTCTGGACCGGATCGAACTGCTCGACCCGGGCGCGACCGGGCTCGTCATGGACGACTCCCCGAACTACCGTCGCTCCCGGCTGTTCCTGGAGGCGGTGCTGCGCCGCACCGCCCTGCCCCAGTCGGAACGCCGCCTGGCGCTCGCCGACTCGTTCCTGATGGACCCGCTCCCCTATCAGCGCCGGCCCGCCCAACTGGCCCTCTCCGGTGCCAATCTGCGCCCACGGCTGCTGATCGCGGACGTGGTCGGGCTCGGCAAGACGCTGGAGATCGGTCTGACCCTGGCCGAACTGATCCGCCGCGGCCGGGGCGAGCGCATCCTGGTGGTCACCCCGCAGCACGTGCTGGAGCAATTGCAGCACGAGCTGTGGACGCGGTTCGCGATCCCGCTGGTCCGGCTGGACTCGGTGGGCATCGAGCGCGTCCAGCGGGAGATCCCGGCCGGCCGCAACCCGTTCACGTCGTTCAAGCGGGTCATCGTCTCCATCGACACCCTGAAGAACACCGACCAGTACCGGCACCATCTGGAGCAGATCCGCTGGGACGCGGTGGTCATCGACGAATCGCACAACCTGATCAACCGCGGTTCGCTGCGCAATCAGCTCGCACGCATCCTCGCCCCCCGCACGGACGCCCTGATCCTGGCCTCCGCGACCCCGCACAACGGTGACGCGAAATCCTTCGCCGAATTGATCGGGCTGCTGGACCCGGTGGCGATCCGCGACCCGGAGAACTACCGCGCCTCCGACATCGAGCATCTGTTCATCCGGCGGACGAAGATCAGTCCGGAGGTGCGCGAGCAGATGAAGGGCCAGTGGGCCGACCGGGGCCCCTCCCGTTCGGTGCACTGCCCGGCCACCCCGGCGGAGGAGCGGATCTTCGAGGAGCTGGCCGCCGTCTGGCTTCCCGGTGACGGCGGCGCCTCGGTCAGCTCCGTCCCCCTCTTCCCTTACACGCTGCTGAAGTCGTTCCTGTCCTCCCCGGCCGCGTTGCGGGCCACGGTCTCCGCGCGAATCAGAACGCTGGAGAAGAAGGAGGACCGACGCGGCACCGAGGCCGAACTCGCCGCGCTGCGGCGACTGTCGGAGCTGGCCGCCGGCCTCACCGAGGCGGACTCCGCGAAGTTCGCCGCCCTGGTGCGGCAGTTGCGCGACGAGATCGGGGTGGGCCCCGGCTCCGAGGCCCGGGTCGTGGTGTTCTCCGAGCGGGTCCAGACCCTGGAGTGGCTGGTCGGGGTACTGCCCGCCGCTCTCGGCTTCCGTGGCCGCGCGGCCCGCGACTGCGTCCGCGTCATGCACGGCGGCCTCTCGGACGAACAGCAGATGGCCCGCGTCGAGGAGTTCGGCCTGGCGGACACGCCCGTCCGGGTCCTGCTCACCGGTGACGTGGCCTCCGAGGGCGTCAACCTGCACCGGCAGTGCCACCAACTCGTGCACTACGACGTGCCGTGGTCGCTGATCCGCATCGAGCAGCGCAACGGCCGTATCGACCGGTACGGGCAGGCCCACCCGCCGGAGTTCCGGGCGTTGATCCTCACCAGCGAGGTGGAGGGGGCCAAGGACGACACGGTGGTCGCCGAGCGGCTGCTGCACCGCGAGGACCAGGCGCACCGCGCGCTGGGCACGGCGGAGGCGGTGACCGGCCTGTACCGGGCGGAGGCGGAGGAACGGTCCCTCATCCAGGATCTGCTGCGCGGCAGGACCGTTGACGAGTCCCTGGACACGCCCCGCGCCGGGGCCGAGGGGCGGGACGCCGGATTGGACGACTTCCTCGCCGACTTCTTCGGCTCGGTGGACGCGACGACGGAGCCGGCCGGAAGCCCGGAAACCGGTGATCACCGGAAGCCGACCGGTGTCGATACCTCGTCACCGGAGGACCGCGCGGACGCGAGCCCGGTGCTCCCCCGCCTCTTCGACTCCACCGCCCACTTCGTGGACGAGGCGCTGCGCGAGGTGTACCCGGATGCCCGCGACCGGTTGGAGTTGGACCGCGACCGGCAGTCCGGGCTGATCTCGTTCCGCCCCCCGGCGGAACTCGTCCACCGCCTCAAGGCCCTGCCCTCGGACTACCTGCGCGAGCAGCGGTTGCGGGAGCGGCTGCTGGTGACCTTCAACCGCCGCCTGGCGGAGCACTCCCTCCAGCGGGCCCGGCAGTCCTCCACGTCGAGCTGGCCCGAGATCTCCCTGCTCACCGACCTGCATCCGGTCGTGGAATGGCTCACCGACAAGGTCCTGGTCGGCCTCGGCCGCCAGGAGGCGCCGATCATCACGGCGCACGTGGCGGAGCCGATCCACCTGGTCCAGGGCGTGTACTCCGACAAGCTGGGTCGGCCCACCGTCGTGAAGTGGATGGGTGTGACCTGGCGGGAGGCCGCCGGGGAGGGCCTGGCCGTCGATGACATGGTGTCCCTGCTGCGGTGCGCCGGTGTCGGCCCCGCCATGGCGAACAAGCGCGCCTACCGCGATCCCGCGCCCCTGCGGGCGGCCCTCCCCCGGGTACTGGAGACCGCCGAGGCGTTCCTCAACGCCCACGGCGACGCCTGGGACGAGCCGCTGCGTCGGCCCGTCGAGGAGTACAAGTTGCAGCTCGGCGCCTGGGAGCAGCCCACGCCGGCCGGGGGGGCGCACCCGCGAACGCCTCGCCGATCTGGCCGACTCGCTGCTCACGACGGGCAAGCCCCTGCTGAGGATCCTCGCGGTGCTGGTCCCGGACACCGACGCGGACGCCGGTCGGGGGAACGGTGACGGGGCGCCTCCCGTCTCCCTGACCGCCCCGACCTCCTCACCCTTCCGCCACTCGCCCGCCTCCGCCGTCCCGTGACCCCGGTCTGCGCCCCTGTGAGAGAAGCCCTGTCATGACGTACGACTCCCTGGTCAACCGTGGCGACTACTTCTCGGCTCACTACCTGACCGAGGTGTTGCCGAAGGACCTCAAGCCGGGACTGCTCCAGCGGTGGAAGCAGCGCGAGGAGGAGGCGAAGCCGCCCGCCGGGAACGAGGGCGGCACCGGGGAGGAGACCTCCGAGACGTCCACGCCCGGCCGGACCGAACTGCCGGTGACCCCCCGTGCCGGCCTGCGGGAGCTGCGCCGGGGCTACTTCCGCGCCCGGTCCTCCTTCGCCCTCCCCGAGGACGAGGACGGCATCCTCACCGTCCGCGACACCGACGACGACGCCCTGACCTACGACAAGCCCGAGTGGCGGGAGGGGGTGCGGGCCCTCAACGCCGAGGTGCTGCGCGCGCTGGGCTACGACGCCAAGCCGCGCGTCCTCTCCGTCGAGCGCGCGGGCCGGGCGTACGAGGTGCCGGTCGCCCACGCCGAGAAGGGGCTGGTCGCCTTGGACTGCGGCTGGGCCGCAGAACCCGACGCCGCCCTCGACCCGAGGGGCCGCGGGCGCCTGCTGGAACCGGTGCCGCTGGACGGCCCGACCCCCGTGGAGACCGGTGCCAAGCTCGCCTCCTTCCTGTTCGCCTGCGAGGAACCGCCCCGGTACGTGCTGCTGCTCGGCGGCGGCGTCATCGTCCTCGCCGACCGCGCGGTGTGGGGCGAGGGACGCTACCTCGGCGTCTCCCTGGACACCGCGCTCCAGCGCAACGACACCCGCCCAGGCGGCGAACTCGACACCGTGGCCGCGCTGTTCGGCGCGGACTCGCTGCGCCCCCCGGAGGAGGGCGGCGAGAACCCGCTGGCCGAGCTGGTCGGCAAGTCCGCCAAGCACGCGGTGGGCGTTTCCAACGAACTCCGCGACGGCCTGCGCACGAGCGTCGAACTGATCGCGAACGAGGTGCTCCAGCGGCTGCGCGAGCAGGGCGTCCGCCCCGAGGACATCGACGAACTCCCCGAGCTGGGACGGAAGCTGACGCGCGAGTCGCTGCGCTACCTCTACCGGATCCTGTTCCTGCTGTACGCGGAGGCCCGCCCCGAGCTGGGCATCCTGCCCGCCGACTACCCCGAATACCAGCAGGGCTACGGACTCGGTCGCCTCGGTGAACTCGTCGCCGAGCGGGAGCCGGTGGGCGACACCGCCCGCAACGGCTTCTACCTGTACGAATCCCTGGACCTGCTGTTCCGCAAGGTGCAGGACGGCTACCGACCGCGCCGCACGCACGGCATGGAGGCGGCCGACACCGAGGTGGCGGATACGCAGGTCAGTGAGGACGTCGGTCTGCGCTTCGAGCCGCTGCACAGCAAGCTGTTCGAGCGCGACGCCATCCGTCTGATCGGCGCCGACAGCCTCCCGGACCCGCGCCACGACTCGGACGAGGCCCTGGCGCGCGGCGAGTCCATGCGCTACCTCGATACCCGGCTGCGCAACGCCACCCTCCACCGGGTGCTGCACAGCCTGATGATCACCCGGAGGGAAGCGGGGGGAGCGCGGCGGCTTCATCTCGTACGCGCAGCTCGGCATCAACCAGCTCGGCGCGGTCTACGAGGGCCTGATGTCCTACAGCGGCTTCATCGCGGGCGAGGAGCTGTACGAGGTCGCCAGGCACGGCGACCCGAAGGACGGTTCCTGGCTCGTCCCCGCGTCGAGGATCGCCGAGTACGAGGACTCGGTGTTCGTACGGCGCCGGGACCGGCTCACCGGTGAGGAGCTGCGCGTCCGGTACGCGCCGGGCACGTTCGTGTACCGCCTCTCCGGATCGCGGAGTGGGACGCGGAGCCCGGGACGGCCGTTCCGCACGAGCGGATCGCGGTGTGCGTCCCGACCAACCACATGGCTGCCGAGATGGCGTACACGCTGAAGCTGCACGGCATCGACTCCGTGGAAATACGCTCCGAGGGGCCGACCGGATCCGCCGGCGTCCACATCGGCACGATGTTCCGGTTCAAGGGGCTGGAGTACCAGCGGATGATCATCGCAGGGGTGACCGACGGGCTCGTTCCACGCGAGGAGGTGAGCCGGTTGCGGGACCACGACCCCACTCGCCACCAGCAGGAGATGCGGCGGGCCAGGTCCCTGCTCTTCGTGGCCGCGACCCGGGCACGCGACAGCGTGGACATCTTCTGGCACAGCAGGCCCAGCCCGTTCCTCGACAGCTGGTGCGTGGAAAGAGAGCGCGGCGGCGGGTGACACTCGGCTTCACAGGAGTCCGGCCCGGGGTCCGTCTTCAAACGGGTCGTGCCCAGAGCGGGGATGATGCGAGGGTGATCGCCGCTTCGTAGGGGTCTGTCAAACGTTTGACTCCAACCCGTGGTCGGTGGTTACGGTGGGTGTTCATCAGGGGTCGAATCCGGCGCGTCCGTGCATCCGTCTCATGATTCTTTTGGTGCGGGTGTGGACGTCTTCCGTGCGGTCGTCGTGGTGGGGCAGGGTGAGGCCGGTGTTCACGGCGGGCCGGTCTCGGCAGAGCGGCGAAGTCTCGTATGGGATCGGCGAGTGCGGTCATCCCCGGGCACGAAGCCGGCGCAGGTGCTCGCGGTATGGGTGGGCAGGGGTAGGCGCGGGGCCCGGGGTTCGGGCATGCGGACGCAGCGTTTGACGGTGTTCGGTGCCGGGTTGGGCGGTGGGAGCAGTCGAGCGGGCCGACGCCTTGGCCGAGGAGACCGTGGATCTTGTTTCGGCGTTCGCGGGTGGTCTGCTCGTGTACTTCGCCGGGGGTCGGGTTGATGGTGGCCCGGCGGTCGGCATGCGCGCGGACCTCGGATCGGGCCTTGTCGCAGAGGTTGCGCCTGGGGTGCCGTCGGTCGCTGACCTGCACCGTGTCGGGCCGGGCGCGGCGGACGGCCTCGGCGTGGGTGGCCGAGGCCGTCCGCCGCACACGACCCCGATGCCGGGATGCTCGCGCAGCCGGGACCGTCGAACCGGTGGTCCGTGCCGGGTGGGATCACCCGTGGCCGAAGATGCCGAGGCCGGGGGTGAGCACGTTGCCGGGGTCGTAACGTCTCTTCGCGGCCCGGAAGGTCGACCACTCGTCGCCGTAGTGGGTACGCCAGTCCCGGCTCGTGAACGGCACCGAGCCGATCGGGTAGAGCACCCCGCCGAAGTGCTCGCGCGTACGGGCGAACAGCCGCCTGTTGCGGTCGAGCATCTCCTCGACGAAGCCCGGGTCGGGGTCAAGGGTGTCGGACACGGTATTGATGTCGACGACGAACGCCCAGGGCGACCCGTCCTGTTCGGGCAGCCGGGGGAAGGGGCGGGTGGCGTGCGCGCGCCGCTGCGGGTAGATCAGGCCGGCCCCGTAGGCTCCGATGTCCCGCGGGGTCAGCGTCCGCATGATCTCGGCGAGGTAGTCCTCAACGGTGGAACCGGGAAGCCAGACGTCGAACCACGGTTTGACGAGTCGGTCCCAGTTCACCATCTCCCGCACCGTGTCGATGGCTGTGTCGATCGAGAACACGTGGTCCAGGTAGCCGATGTCCTGGATGTCCGGGGCGGCGGACAGGCCTTTGAGGATCGCCCGGTCGTCGGGCCCTCCGGGCGGGTCGTAGAAGGCTGTCGCGTGCAGCTTGTAGGTCGGCGTGGTGTCGGGTGAGGAGAATTCGGCGTAGACGTGGTCGACGCCGGGTCGCTCGATGAGTGTGCGGAGGTCGCGGAAGAACACGGTGTTGTCGTCATAGGACAGCGTGTAGGCGCGGGCCCGCTGCTCGGCGGGGACGAGTTCGAGGACCGCCTTGGTGATGACGCCGCATTGGCCGAGTCCCCCGAGCACCGCCTCGAACAGGTCGGACTTGCGGTGGCGGGAGCAGCGCTCGATGGCCCCGGTCCCGGTGACCACCTCGAGTTCGTGTACGTGGTCGACCTGCATCCCGGTGCGCAGGCCGCCCACTATGCCGCCGATGCCACCCACGGACAGCGTTCCGCCCACGGTCAGCGCGGTGTAGCCGGTGAGTGCCGGCGGGGTCCGCCTCGGCGAATGCCCGTAGGCGGCGGTGACCAGGTCTTTCCAGAGGATACCGGCGTCCACTTCGGCGGTGCGCGGGCCGAGGGAGTGGATGCGGTCGAGGTACCGGTTCTCGATGACCAGTCCGGTGGAAAGCCCCTGGCCGTAGGTGGTGTGGGCCTGGCCACGGGGCGATACCGCGATGCGGTGTGCCCGGCAGAAGCGGATCATCACGGCGATGTCGCGCGCCGAGCGCGGGCGCAGCACCGCGTACGGCGTGTGGTGGACGAGGTTGCCCAGGTCGGTGGCGACCGCCGCGCGGGACGCTCCGTCGAGCACGAGTTCCCCGTCCAGTTCGGGTACGCCGGCGAATGACGGGCCTGTCGCGGCCTCGGCTTCCGTGACCCATCTGCGCCCGAGCAGGTCGAAACCCATGACCGTGGCAACGGCTCCGACCCTGCCGAGGAGTTCACGGCGGCCGATCATACCGCCTCCCGGTGGAGCCTACGGGCGAAATGGCCGAGCATATCAACCCGCTCAATATGGTGAAGCAATTCATCGAGATGCGCTCCGGGCACGAGAAGCTCCTTCCAGGGGGAATTCCACAGCCCATGGTCCAGCGCGTCGAACCATAGTCAGCCGGGGATGTCCGACACAATCACACCTATTTCAAATTACTGTCAGAGCTTCTTCAAACCGCGCATCCCGGACGCCCCGGCGGGAGGTGCGTCACGTCCGTGGGGCCGACCGGAGCGCCCCGATCGCGCAGGGAGGCCTCAAGGCCCCGCGGCGCCGACCGGCCCGGTGCGCCAGCCGCCGTCGGTCGCCACCTCGGCGGCGTACTCCTCGAAGGTTCGGGCGGGGCGTCCGGTCACGCGGAGCACGGTGTCCAGGGGTTCGGCGTCACCGAGGGCGCGCAGTGCGGCGAAAGAGACGAGGTCCCGCTCGACCGACTCCGCGGACCGGCCGAGCGAGGTCTGCGCGGCCCGGTAGGCGTCCTGGTTCCCGCGGAACCTCAGCGGCCTGCGGGCGGCCTCGCCGATGACGGCGCACGCCTCGCCGAAGGACAGGGAACGTGGACCGGTCACCTCATACGTGCGGCCGGTGTGCCCGCGCTCCGTCAGGACGCGAGTGGCCACGGCGGCGACGTCCTCGAGGTCCACGAACGCCTGTCGGCACTCCCCCAGCGGTACCGTCAGTTCCCCGCCGAGCACCGCCTCGCGAAAGGGGCCTTCATCGAAGTTCTGGTTGAACCAGTCGGCGCGCAGGATCGTCCAGTCGATGCCGGACCCCCTGACGCTGTCCTCGGCCTCCAGCAGGCGCCGATCCCCTATCACCTCGATGGCACGGCTCGACAGCAGGACGAGGTGTTCAACTTCGAGGTCCGCCGCCAGGGCGACGAGGCCCGGGGCGACCGGCACACCGTCGGGTGCCATCAGGAACACGCGGTCCACACCGCGCAGCGCCGGTTCCCAGGTGCTCTCGTCGCCCCAGTCGAAACGGGTGACACTGTGCCTCGACGCGGACCTGACCGGCACCCCCAGGTTCCGCAGATGCGCGACGACACGGCGACCGCTGGAGCCGGTGGCTCCCAGGACGAGGATCGGGGTGGTGTCCATGCCCTCAAGAACGACGACGGAGGGGGAAGGGAAACGGGTCGGCCCTCCGGAGGAGGCCGGCGTTCTCGGGGCCGCGCCCGGCAGACGTTGCCCTGTACATCACCTCACAATCATCTGACATCCATCTGATTCTCCTGCGTTGACGCCCCGAAATCACCGAAGCTAACTTCTCATAACCTCGCCACCACCCTGAGCCCGGGCCTGCGGATTCCTCCCCCTTCTTTCCATGTCCGCGTTCCCATGCGGTCTGCCGCGCCCACCACCCCCGCGGCGTGTGGAGGTTACCTCTCCGCAGCCATCCGCTATCCCGAGAATCCGGAAGGAAGCAGAGATGCCCCTCACAGAACGGACGACAACACCACGCTCCATGGTGGAGGGGGTGAGGCCGCGCATCCACCACGTGGGAGTGCAGACGGCCGATCTGGACAACTGCCTGCAGTGGTATCTGGACTTCTTCGGAGCGGAGAAGAGGTGGGAACTCGACCGCTTCTCCGACCTGACCCTCAGCCGTCTGCCGGGGATCGGCCGGCTGGTCGAGATCGCGGTGGGCGACCTGCGCTTCCACCTGTTCGACCGTTCCGACCACAACCGTCGGGTGCCGGAGGACGAATCGTTCCAGTTCCAGCACGTGTGCCTGCAAGTGGACACCCCCGAGGACCTGGAGGTCGTCAGGGGACGGTGGATCGAACTGTACGACTCGGGCCGGTTCGCCTTCGCGCGCCAGGACCCGCCCACGGACATCGTCATCGACGGCGACGGGGTCCGCAGTCTCTACCTCTTCGACGTGAACGGCCTGGAGTACGAGTTCACGCACGTCCCGGAAGGACCTCGATGAGCACGCTCACCCCGCCCTTCGCGCCCGGCGCGGTCCGGGTCGGCGACTGGGACTTCGGTGACTTCCCCTACGGCTTGGAGCCCCTGGTCATGCCCCCGGCCGGTCATGCCGGGGCGAGCGCGGAACACCGGTCGGTCACGCTGCCGCCGTGCGAGCCGGAGCGGATCTGCCTGGAACTGCGCGCACTCACCGGCAGTCGGCCGGGGATCGCCCACCTCGGCGTGCCATCCGCTCCCTCGTACGACCAGTTGTTCTGGTTCCGCTGGATCACCGGTCACCAGGTGACGTTCGCCCTGTGGCGCCTGATGGGCCGGATCCTGGAGGAGCTGTCCCCGCGGGACCCCGTCCCCGGGCCCGCGGCGATGGAGCGGCTGGAGTCCTACACCCACTGCTACTGCGCCATGCTGCTGTACAGCGGCTCGTGCCCGCGCGCCCTCTACCAGAGCCTGATCCGCCCGGCCATGTTCCTCCAGCACCGGGGCTTCAGCGGCCTCTGGGCCCCGGACTTCACACAGGTGCGGGGATTGATGCGGGGGCGTCCCGTCCCGTGGCTGCGGGACGGACGGGCCACGGGGCTCCGGGCCGCGGTCCACTCCCAGCGGGAGGTCCACGACAGCGTCGCCGCCCGTCTGGTACCGGGAGGGCGGTCGCTGCTCCAGCAGAGCGTCACCGAGAATCCGGTGCGCCCCTCGGAGCGGACGGCCGTGCTCTACGACAACTTCTTCATGACGCTGCGCGGTCCGGTTCCCGACGAGGCGGTTGCGGGCCAACTGCTGCGCCGACTGCGGGCGGTGGGTCTCGATCTCGCCGTCAACGGCCTGTATCCGCTGGGCCGGGACGAGGACGGCGAAGGGGCCGAGGGGTGGAACGGCTCGGTGGCCCGGTGCGAACGCCGCCTCGGCACCGTCCTGGCCAACGCGGCGGCCCACGCAGCCGGCCCCGCCCGGCAGGCGCCACAGACCGTCTGAACGAATGCCGCCCCGGCAGCATCGTACCGCCGCGAGCCGAGAGGAGAGCTGAGCGCATGCGCCACGGAGTGCTGCTCCTGCCCGAACACCGCTGGCCCCGGGCCCGGGAACGATGGATCCTGGCGGAGGAGCTGGGATATGACCACGCCTGGACCTACGATCACCTGATGTGGCGCTGGTTGAGCGACAAGCCCTGGTTCTCGGCCGTGCCGACCCTGGCGGCCGCCGCCGGAGCCACCTCGCGTATCACGCTCGGCACCATGGTGGCGAGCCCGAACTTCCGGCACCCGGTGGACTTCGCCAAGGAACTGGTGTCGCTGGACGACATCTCCGGGGGTCGAATGGTCTGCGGCGTGGGGGCGGGGGCCGAGGGCCACGACGCCCGCATCCGCGGGGACCGGCCTCTGTCGCGCCGTGAGCGGGGATCCAGATTCGAGGAGTTCGTGGACCTGCTGGACCGGCTGCTGCGTGAGAAGCGGACCACCCTCCACGGGCAGTGGTACACGGTGGAGGATGTGGTGGTGCAGCCGGAATGCCTGGCCGCACCCCGCCTTCCCCTGGCCGTCGCCGCCGCCGGCCCCCGGGGCATGGCTCTCGCCGCGCGGTACGCCGACGTCTGGGTCACCAGCGGCGCCCCCAATTCCTTCGAGAGCGAGCGGTACGACCGGGTGGTCCCGTTGCTCAAGGAGCAGCTCGCGGCCCTGGACGATGCCTGTGCGGCCCTGGGACGCGACCCGTCCACCCTGCGACGACTGCTGTTGACCGGCGGTTCGGTCGGGGGCGTACTGGAGTCCGTGGAAAGCTACCGGGATTCAGCCGGGGTCTTCCGGGACATCGGTTTCACCGACTTTGTCGTGCACTGGCCCCGCCCCGAGCCCCCTTTCCGGGGTCGGGAAGAGGTGCTGTTCGACTTCGCCACCACCGAGTTGGGAGGTGCGCGGTGACCCTCCCCTTCGAGATGGTCGGCGTCTTCGGAGTCGGGAGGAACGGCGGCAGTCCGCTGGCAGTGGTCCACGACGCCGAGGGCCTGGGTACCGAGGACATGCGCCGCATCGCGGCGTGGTTCCGGGCCGACGAGACGGTGTTCGTCCTTCCCCCGACCGTGCCGGAGGCCACCCACCGGGTGCGAGTCTTCACCCGCCGGGGGGAGTCGCCCTTCGGGGGACACTCGGCAGTGGGCACTGCGGTGGCGCTGGTCCGCTCCGGGCGCCTGCCGTCCGGCAAGGTCGTCCAACAGTGCGGTGACAAGCTGCTGGAGCTGGGGGCGGACAGCGAGCGGGCCGTGATCACCGCCACCGCACCGCCACCGGCCCGCGCCCTGGAGACCGCCCCGCTGCTCGAGGCCGTCGGCCTGGACGCGGACGACCTGGACGACGGCCCGACCCTGGCCGCGGGCTTCGGGCCGCAGTTCCACCTGCTCCCGGTGCGGGAGGAGGCAATCGCCGCGGTGCGCCCCGATCCGGAGGTGATGCGGCGGGAGGAGCTGCCGGATGTCTTCGTCTTTCACTGGGACGCGGCCGGCCGTACCGCCAGGGCCCGGTTGTTCGCCCCCGGGTACGCGATTGCGGAGGACCCGGCCTGTGCCTCGGTGGGTCTGGCCCTCGGCGTATGGCTCCACGCCCGCGGGCTGGAGGACGAGCGACTCACCTTCCGGATCGAGCAGGGCTCCGAGCTGGGTCGACCGGCCGTCCTGGAGTGCACGGTCGACGCCGGGAACGGCCCGCTCACCGCCACGGTCGGCGGCCGGGCACCGCAAGAGCTGGCCGGGGGCCTCGCCGTGCCCGCCGGCCGGAAGTGAGGGACGTTCCGGAAGCCGTCGGAACGGTGTCGGGAGCCGTGGCGCCACGCCGCGCGGAGGGCCGGCCGTCAGTCGCCGGTGTGTGCCAGCGCGCGCCGGACGTCCTCGGCCGCGTAGTAGGTACGTCCGGCACTGCGGCGCCGCTCCCACCTCTGTTCACTGGCCAGCCTGTAGACGCTTCCGCGCGGAATGCCCCACAGGGCGGTGATGTCCGCCGGGCTCAGCCAGCGCGGCCCCCGGGCGGGAGCCGCAACCGGGACGGACGGTGCGTCCGGCGAGGACTCCGCGACGAGAGTGGGTCCAACGGTGGGGGCGGCGTCGACCCGGTGGCCCGGGGACAGCCACTCCGGCCCGCTCCAGCTGTGCGTGGGGTCGGCGTCGCAGGAGACACGAGAAGGGTGGCGGCGGTCCCGCGCCGGGCGCGCGATCAGTCTTCCGCCGCAGCCGGCCTCCACGCAGGGCCCGACCACCACCCTTCCCATCTCCTCGGGGCGGGCGACGCGCTTGGCCCGGGCGAAAATGTCGGCCATCTCGGCGGCGAAGTCCCCGGCCGCGGGATGCCGGACGAGGAAGCCGAGACGACCGTGGAGGAAGGCGCACAGGTCGCCCACAGTCCGCCGGGGCGGATGGGCCCCGGTCACCCCGACCGTCAGGCCCGCCCAGGAGGCCAGGACGCCGAGCACGGCGCGGCGGACGTCCGCCGCGGAGGCGTGCAGGGCGGCGACCGGGTGCCGAGAGGGGGCCGGGGGCTTGGCCCAGGCAGGGGTGCGGGAACGGAAGTGGCGCTCGCCGCACTCCTGGTACAGGGCCGGGAGGCGTGCGAGCGCCTCCGCGAGTCGAGTGCGACAGGACAGGCAGAGACGCGTGCCGGCCACCGCGCGGGCCGCCTCCCCGGATGTCGCCGCGCACCGCGGCCCCGCGCAGGGGGTGCCCGCCTCCCGGGACCGCGCCGGGTGTGTTCCGTCGTACCCCGTCTTCATCACCGTGCCTTTCCCTCGTTTCCGGACACCGGGAATGCGCGCACTTTCCCGCGCACCCCTGAATGCTATTCCGGGAACACCTTCCCGTGGTCTTCCGGGGGTGCTCCCTGACCGACCTTGAAAGACCTCTTGAACTTGCCTGAAGATCTTCTGAAGTTCCGTTGACGGAGAAACCATTGACCGCCCGGGAGGAGCGAAGATAGAAATTCCTACAGTGCGCGTCGTCTGTGTCCGCCGGCTGCCACCGGCAGCCACCCGCTACGGAAGACCGAGGGAGCACTACAAGTGGAATCCACTCGCGAGTGGGCCGAGAAACAGGACCTCGAAGACCCGCTATCCGTGTTCCGCAAGGAATTCGCACTGCCCACCGGTGTGATCCAGCTGAACGGAAACTCCCTGGGCCCCCTCCCCCGCGCCGTGCCGGACGCCCTGGACGAGGTGGTGCGGCACCAATGGGGCGAGCACCTGATCCGCGCCTGGAGCGAGGACGGCTGGTGGGACGCCCCCGTGCGGGTCGGCGACCGGATCGGGCGGCTGATCGGCGCCGGGGCCGGCCGGACCGTCGTGGGTGAGTCCACCTCGGTACAGTTGTTCAACGCGGTGACCGCAGCCGCCCGGCTGCGCCCGGACCGCCCGGTGCTCGTCTCCGACTCGACCAACTTCCCCACGGACCGCTACCTGGCGACTTCGGTGGCCCGCCTGCTGGGCCTGCGACTGATCGAGACGCCGATGGGCGAGTTGGGCGAGGTGCTCCGACGGTACCGGGGGGAGGTCGGCGCCATATTGTGCGGCGCGGTCGACTTCCGCACCGGCGAACTGTGGGACATCTCCCGGACGACGGCGGACATCCACGCGGCGGGCGGCATCGCGGTGTGGGACCTCAGCCACGCCGCGGGCGCGGTGCCCCTGGACGTGGATGCCGCCGGGGTGGATCTGGCGGTGGGCTGCGGCTACAAGTACCTCTCCGGCGGTCCGGGCGCCCCCGCGTTCCTCTACTCCGCCGCCCGTCACCACGACACCCTGGACCTGCCGCTCACCGGCTGGCACGGGCACGCCCGGCCGTTCGACATGGCGGACGAATTCGTCCCCGCCTCCGGCATCGACCGCGCCCGCACCGGCACTCCGCACGTCCTGTCGCTCCTTGCACTGGAGGCGGCGCTGGAGCCGCTGGAGGCCGCCGGGGTGGCCGCGGTGCGGCGCAAGAGCCTGCGGCTGGGCGACTACCTGACCCGCCTCGTGGCGGAGCCCTCCGACGCATCCGGCGCCCCGGGATCCGACCGAGGGCTCGAAGTGGTGACGCCCTCCGCCCATGATCGGCGGGGCAACCACATCACCCTGCGTCATGCCCGGGCGCCCGAGGTGTCGGCCGCCCTGATGGAGCGGGGGGTGGTCACCGACTCGCGCCCGCCCGACCTTCTCCGGTTGTGCCTCAACGGCCTGTACGTGTCCCACACCGATGTCTTCGACGCCGTGGCAACCCTGCGCGACGTCCTGCGCGAGGTGCCCCGGGCCGGGGAGGTGGCGGGATGAACGAGCCCAACGAGCCCAACGAGTACGTCGGGTACGCCCGCATGGACGCGCTCCACTCCCTGCAGGAGCCGCGCACCGAGTCGCCGTTCGAGATGTCGTTCATCCTCATCAGCCAGGTCAAGGAACTGCTCTTCCGCATGGTGCACCTGGAGGTGGATCAGGCCCGCGCCCGACTGCGCGAGGACTGTCCCGCGGCGGCCTGCCGGGCCCTGTCGCGCGCGGTGCGCCACCAGAGGGTGCTGATCGGATGCTGGGAGAGCATGAACGCCATGCCGGTGGACGAGTTCCTGGTCTTCCGCGACACGCTGGGCCAGGCGTCGGGCACACAGTCCTTCATGTACCGACTGCTGGAGTTCACCCTCGGCAACCGCGACACCGCCATGGTTCGGTCGGCCGACCTCGACGCCTTCCCCCAGCTGCGCGCCGAGCTCGACCGCCCGAGCCTGTACGACGAGGTACTCCGCTTCCTGGCACGGTCCGGCTTCCCCGTGCCGGAGCACCTGAGGACCCGGGAACCGGCCTCCCGGTACGAGCCCGACGAAGGGGTGGAGAAGGTCTGGCTGGCGGTCTATCGCGACCCGGACGGGCACCGGGCCGCGTACGACCTTGCCGAACAACTTTTGGAGATGGCCTACCGATTCTCGCACTGGCGGGCCACCCACCTGCTCGTGGTGGAACGGATGCTCGGTGGCAAGCGGGGCAGCGGCGGCAGCGACGGCGCCGCCTGGCTCCGGACGGTCAACGAGCACCGTTTCTTCCCCGAGCTGTGGACGATGCGTTCGGTCCTGTGATCGTGCGCGCCCCCGATCGGAGGAACCAGTCATGAACGAACTCGGCCTCACCATGGGGCGAGAAGCCTACGCACACGCCGTGGCAGAGCAGGACCGGGAGCGGGAGTTCACGCTCCTGGACATGCGATGGCACCAGCTCGGCGGAGTGCTGGGGGGCGAGTACAACCACGCCACGGGTCTCTTCGCGTCCTGGCTGCCGCGCGACGGCGTCGGCCGCATGCTGGAGATGGGCTGCGGCTGTGGCGTCGCCTCGGTGGTCGCGGCGCTTTCGGGGGTACCCCGGGTGACCGCGCTGGACATCAATCCCGCGGCGGTGCGCACCACCGAGATGAACGCCCGGCGACACGGGGTCGCCGACCGGGTCAGGGGACTCACCAGTGACCTGTTCGAGGCGCTGGAGCCCGAGGAGACCTTCGACCTGATCTTCTGGAACTCGCCGTTCATCGAGATTCCGCTCGAGCAGACCCACGAGTCGGCCCTCGCCTACCACTTCTTCGATCCCGGTTACACGATGCACCGGCGATTCCTCGGCGAGGCCGCCAAGCGGCTCACCCCCGAGGGCCGGCTGTTCCTCGGCTTCAGCTTCGCGATGGGCAGCGCCGAACGGCTCCGGGAGGTGGCCGGGGAGGCCGGTTTCGGCGTCCGCGTCCACCGGCAGGAGTCCTTCTCCGTCCCCGCGATGGAGCTGGGCACCTCCCCGGTGTACGCGGCGCACGCCGACGACGAGGCACGTGTCCACATCGACTTCACCCTTCTGGAGTTGCCCCGATGAGTGTCGCTTCCGCCGCCACGCGGACGGTGCCCTTCCATGTGCCGCACACCGCCGACCGGCAGTACGCCTACCTCCGCCAGGCCCTGGATTCGGGCAGCCTGGACGGCGACGGTCCGTTCAGCGCCCGCGCCACCGAACTGCTGTCCCGTCTCACCGGCTCGCGGCACGTGCTGCTGACGCCCTCGTGCACCCACGCCCTGGAGATCGCTGCACTGCTGATGGACCTGGCCCCGGGCGACGAGGTGGTGATGCCGTCGTTCACCTTCGCGCCGACGGCGAGCGCCTTCGCGCTGCGCGGCGCCGTGCCGGTCTTCGTCGACTGCCACCCGGACACCCTCAACATGGACGAGTCCTCGCTGGAGTCGGTGATCACCGAACGCACCCGTGCCATCGTGGCCGTGCACTATGCGGGAGTGGCCTGCGAGATGCGCGAGATCCTCCGCATCGCCGAGGCACACGGCCTCCCGGTCATCGAGGACAACGCACACGGACTGGGCGCGTCCTACCACGGCAGGCCGCTGGGCGGCCTGGGCGGCCTGGCGGCGCAAAGCTTCCACGCGACCAAGAACGTGCACTGCGGCAAGGGCGGTGCGCTGCTGGTCAACGACGACGGCCTGGTCGAGCGGGCGACGATCATCCGCGACCGCGGGACCAACCGGCACCAGTACTTCCTGGGTCAGGTCGACAAGTACCGCTGGGTGGACCTGGGTTCCAGCTACATCCTCCCCGAGATCCTGGCGGCCCTGCTGGCGGCGCAACTGGAGGAGTTCGACACGGTCCAGAAGCGGCGCCACGCGGTGTGGGACACCTACCATGACAGGCTGGCCGACTGGGCATCGGACCAGGGGGTCGCGCTGCCCACCGTGCCCGAAGACCGTACGCACTCGGCCCACCTGTACCACCTGGTGATGCCCTCCGAGACGGACCGGATGGCGCTCCTGCGCCACCTCTCCGAACACGGGGTGCAGGCCACCTTCCACTTCCAGCCGCTGCACACCTCTCCCGCGGGCACCCGCCACGGTCGCATCGCGCCCGGCGGCTGCCCCGTCACCGAGCGGATCGCCTACCGACTGGTGCGGCTGCCGCTGTACGACGGACTCAGCGACGCACAGGTGGAGCAGGTGGTGAACGCGCTCCTCTCCTTCCGCACCGGCGCGGCCCGCGTCAACGACCGAAAGGACCCGCGATGAGCACCGACGTCATCCGGTTCGTCACCGCGTGCCGCGTATGCGGCAGCGAGCGGTGGCAGAAGGTGATCTCCTTCGGCAATGTGCCACTCGCCAACGGCTTCCTCGAGGTGGCCGACTCCTACGCGCACGAGCAGGCATACCCTCTGGAGGTCATCTCCTGCCGCGAGTGCCGGCTGTTGAGCCTGACCGCCGTCGTCGACCCCCACGTCCTCTACCGCACCTACTCCTACGTCACCTCGGACTCGGAGACGATGGCGCGGCACATGCGGACGGTGGTGCGGCTGTGTCGGGAGCAGGCCGGTCTGGCCGAGGACGACCTCGTCGTGGAACTGGGCAGCAACACCGGGGACCAACTCCTGGCCTTCCGCGAGACGGGAGCACGGGTGCTGGGGGTGGACCCGGCCCGCAACCTGGCGAAAATCGCCGAGGACCGCGGCGTGCCCACGGTGTCCGAGTACTTCGATTCCACGACCGCCCGGGCGGTCGCCGCCGAGCACGGGAGGGCGTCGTTGATCCTGGGCCGCCACGTGTTCGCCCACATCGACGACGTGGTCGACGTGTTGGCCGGGGTGCACGCGCTGCTCGCCGAGGACGGATTGTTCACCATTGAGGTGCCCTACGCGGTGGACCTGCTGGACCGGCTGGCCTTCGACACCATCTACCACGAGCATCTGTCGTATTTCCTGATCAGCACTCTGGATACGCTCTTCGCCCGCCACGGGCTGCGCACCGTGCACGTGGAGCGGCTGACGGTGCACGGGGGATCGGTCCTGGTGTCGGCGGGCCGGGCGGAGGGGCCGTGGCGAACCCACGAGCGGGTGCGGGAGCTGATCGAGCACGAGCGATGCGGCGGCTACCTCTCCGACGGCATGTACGAGGACTTCGCGGCACGTGTGCGCAAGACCTGCGACGGCCTGTCCCGGCTGGTGCGGGACCTGGTCGCCGACGGCCATCGCGTCGCCGGCTACGGTGCCTCGGCGAAGGGCACCACACTGCTGAACATCTGCGGTCTGGGCCGCGACGAGCTGGAGTTCTGCACCGACACCACCCCGCAGAAGCAGGGTCGGGTCACCCCGGGGACCCATATTCCCGTCCTGGCCCCCGGCGACGTGCGGCAACCGCCTGACTACTACCTGCTGCTCGCCTGGAACTACGCCGAGGAGATCATGCGCAAGGAGTCGGCCTTCCTCGATGCCGGGGGTGGCTTCATCGTCCCCGTTCCCGAACCGACGGTGCACACCCGGGCGGTGACCACCCTGTGACCGGTGACGCGAACTCCTCCGAGGAACTGGGGCTCCTGGTCCCCATCCTGTTCGGGCACTCGGCGTTCCAGCAGCTCAACGCCGGATGCAGGCTCGGCCTGTTCGAACTGCTCCACGCCGACGGGCCGCTACCGGCCGGCAAGGTGGCCGACGGTCTCGGGCTCACCCGCCGGGCCACCGACGTCCTGTTGCTGGGCACCACGGCCCTGGGCCTGACCACGGTCGAGGACGGCTCCTACCGCAACGGACCACCCATCACCGCCGCCTTCCAAAAGGGGCTGTGGCCGGTGCTGCGGGACATCGTCGAGTTCCAGGACCGCGTCTCCTACCTGCCCGCGGCGGACTACGCCGAGTCCCTGCGCACCGGTGAGAACGTGGGCATTCGCCACTTCCCCGGCACCACCCGGGACCTCTACACGAGATTGTCGGGAGTGCCCGGCCTGGAGGAACTCTTCTACCGCTGCATGCACTCCTGGTCCCGGCTGTCCAACCCGGTGCTCGTGGAGCGGACCGACTTCTCCGGCACGCGACGCGTTCTGGACGTGGGGGGCGGCGACGCCGTCAACGCCATCGCCCTGGCCCGCGCGCACCCATCCCTGCGGGTCACGGTCCTGGATCGGGCGGGGGCACTGGAGGTGGCCGACCGGAACATCCGCGAGGCCGGACTGCGCGGGCGGATCGACACCTGCGCGGCCGACATCTTCACCGATCCGTACCCCGGGGGGCACGACTGCGTGCTCTTCGCGCACCAGTTCGTGATCTGGTCACCGGAGCAGAACCTCGCCCTGCTGCGGAAGGCGTACGAAGTGGTGGAACCCGAGGGGCGGGTTCTGGTGTTCAACGCGTTCAGCGACGACGACGGGGCGGGGCCGTTGTACGCGGCGCTGGACAACGTCTACTTCACCACCCTCCCGTTCCGACACTCCACCATCTACCGCTGGCAGGAGTGCGAGACCTGGCTGCGGGAGGCCGGCTTCACCGATGTTCTCCGCATCACCGGGCCGGGCTGGACCCCGCACGGCGTGGTCAGCGGGCGCCGGCCGGCTCGATGAGCCGGCCGCACACCGCCGGACACCGTCGCGAGGTGCTGGACAGGGAACTGTCCCCCAGCAGCCGGGCCCGCGACGCCCGGGGCACGCTGGCGGAGTACCGCAAGCGCAGCCTGGCCGCGCTGGGCATGCTGGACCACCGGGCCGACGTCGCCTACGGCCCCGACCCGGCCGAACGGCTGCACCACTTCCCGCCGCGCCGCCCCGGCGCACCACTGCTGGTCTTCGTGCACGGCGGGCACTGGCAGGAGTCCGGCAGGGAGGATGCCTGCTTCGCCGCTCCCGCACTGCTGGCGGCCGGCGCCGGGTACATAGCCCTCGGCTACGGCCTGGCGCCCGGCAGGCGACTGGAGGAGATGAGCGCCTCGGTGCGGCGGGGCCTGGCCTGGGTACGGGAGAACGCCGCGGCCCTGGGTGGCCGCAGCGACGCGGTGTACGCGGCGGGGAGTTCGGCCGGGGCCCACCTGGTGGCCATGGCCACCGGCGGCCCGGACGGTGTTCCGCTGGCCGGGCTGTGCCTGCTGAGCGGCCTGTACGACCTGCGTCCGGTGGTCGGCAGCTACGTCAACGACGCGCTGGGGCTGAGCCCGGCGACGGCCCGGGAGATGAGCCCACTGTTCCGGTCACCACCGCGCGCCGGCCGGGTGCTGCTGGCCCGGGGTCGGTACGAGACCGACGAGTACGCCCGGCAACAGGAGCGGTTCTCCGCCGCGTTGCGCGGGCGGGGCGGAACCGCGGGGGGGCCGGTGGTGGAGGACCTGGTGGTGGAGGACCGCGACCACTTCGACCTGCCACTGGACCTCGGTGACGCCGCAACGGTGCTGGGTCGCACGGTACTGGGCCACCTGGGGTCGGCACCCGGGTGGTGAGCAGGCCGGCGCCCGTCCTCCCGTCCACGCGCGCCGGCCGGACACGCTACTGGGAGATTGCCGCATGGAAACACGAGAACTCGCCGTCACGGGCGCCCTGGAGATCGCCCCGCCGGTCTTCCCCGACCGACGGGGGCTGTTCTGCCCGGTGTATCAGGAGGCGGATTACGGGGCAGTGCTGGACGGCACGCCGTTCCGGGTCGTGCGCAGTGGGCTGAGCGTCAACCGGACGGGCGTGGTGCGGGGCGTGCACTACGCCCGCTCCCACCCCGGCACCGCGAAGATCATCCTGTGCGCGGCGGGAGAGGCACTGGACCTGGTGGTGGACGTACGGGTCGGATCACCGACTTTCGGCCACTGGGACTCGGTCCGGCTCACTCCGGCCCGGCCACGCGCCGTGTACTGCCCCCCGGGTGTCGGCCACGCCTTCGTCTCCCTGGCGGAGGGGACCGTCCTGGTCTATCTGCTCTCCACCCCGTACCGGCCGGAGGACGAACTGGCCGTGTCGGTCCTCGACCCCGCGCTCGGACTGCCCGTACCCCGCCGCCCGGAGCCGGTCATGTCCGACCGGGACAGCACGGCACCCACGCTGGCCGAGGCGCTCGACCACGGCCTGCTGCCGGCGTACCGCCCGGGCGGCGGGGATTTTCGACAGAGCCCCCAGGAGGACTGACACGTGAAGGGCATCATCATGGCCGGCGGGTCGGGCAGCCGGCTCAAGCCCCTGACCGGCGTGCTTTCCAAGCAACTGCTCCCGGTCTACAACAAGCCCATGATCTACTACCCGCTCTCGGTCCTCATGCTGGCCGGGATACGGGACATCCTCGTCATCTCCTCGCCCCACCATCTGCCCCTGTTCCGCACACTGCTGGGCGACGGCAGTCACCTCGGCCTGCGTTTCGACTACGCCGAACAGGAGCATCCCGGCGGTATCGCCGAGGCTTTCCTGATCGGCGCCGACCACATCGGTGACGACTCGGTCTCGCTCGTCCTGGGCGACAACCTCTTCCACGGACCCGGCTTCTCGGCACTGCTGCGCGACCGGGCGCAGCGACTCGACGGCTGCACCATCTTCGGCTATCCGGTGCGGGACCCGCAGCGGTACGGCGTCGCCGAGGTGGACGACGACGGACGGCTGCTGGGCATCGAGGAGAAACCCGAGCGGCCGCGTTCCGAACTCGCCGTCACCGGCCTGTACATGTACGACAACGACGTGGTCGGGATCGCCCGGGGTCTGACCCCCTCCGCCCGGGGCGAGTTGGAGGTCACCGACATCAACCAGGTGTACCTGGGACGCGGCAAGGCCGAACTGGTCCGGCTCGGCAGGGGCTTCGTCTGGCTGGACACCGGCACCCATGACGCCCTGCTGGAGGCCGGCCAGTACGTCCAGATCCTGGAGCAGCGCCAGAGCGTACGCATCGCCTGTGTGGAAGAGATCGCCTACCGAATGGGCTTCATCGGAACCGAGCGGCTCCGGCATCTGGGCCGGGAGCACGCGAACACCGAATACGGCGCCTATCTGATCGAGCTCGCCGACCGCGCGGCGGTCGGGCGGCCGGTCCCGGACTCCCTGCCACCCGAGTTCGTCGCCGACCCCGCCGGACTGCCGTCCGCCACCGCCTCCCGCCCCGGAACCGCAAGGAGCTGACCATGCGCTACCTGTTCACCTCGATGCCCGTCTCCTCCCACCTGATGCCGCTGGTCCCCCTGGCGCACGCCGCCCGGGCGGCGGGCCACGAGGTGCTAGTGGCCACCTGCGGTCCCGCGGGGCGCACGGCGGTGGCGGCGGGGCTGGTCACCGCCGAGGCCGGTGCGGCCCGCCGGGCCAGGCAGCCCTACGACGACCTGCTGCGCATGCTGGAGCGCGGCGAGGCCGGATCCGCCCCGGACGACGCCACGTCCCTGGCCGTTCACGGCCGCGCGTTCGGGGAGGTGGGAGCTCGGATGCTGGAGGACCTGGTGGACATCGCCCGTGCCTGGAAGGCCGACGTCGTGGTCTATCCCGGCATCCACTCCGCCGCACTGGTCGCCGCCCGGGCCGCGGGGGTTCCGGCGGTGCTGCACGGCTACGGGACGCCTCTGCCGACCTTCGGCCCCGCCCTGGAATACCTGGAGCCGCACGCCGCGAAGGTTGGTGTGGAGAAGGTGACGGAGGCGGAGATCGAGATCGACGTACTGCCCTCCTCGTTGGCCAACTTCACCGATGTGCCCACCGATATCGGCCGGCCCGCGCACCGGCTGACGATGCGGTACGGCTGCTTCAACAACGGCGGCAACCTGCCGCACTGGGCCCTGCGGCGCAGCGACGTACCGCGCGTCGTGGCCACCTGCGGCTCGTCGGCGACCATGACCCGCGAGGGCGCGCTGTACCGCGACATCGTGCTGGCCACCCGTGAGCTGGGCGCGGAGCTGGTGCTGCTCACCGCGGACGCCGACCTGCCGGAACTGCCCACGGCCCTGCCGCCGCACGTGCGGCCCGAGCGATGGCTGCCGCTGCGGGCCCTGCTCGACCGCTGTGACGCGATCGTGCACCACGGCGGCTCCGGAACCGTGCTCAGCTCGTTCGCCGCCGGTGTGCCGCAGGTCTCGCTCCCGATGCCGGGCACGGTCAACGTCAGCAACGCCCGGACCGTGACCGCCCGGGGCGCCGGCCCCACCCTGGACATCGACGCCTCCGGACCGGGGGAGGTCGCCGCCGCGCTGACCGAGGTGCTGCACGATCCAGCGCCCCGGCGGGCGGCACAGGATGTCGCCGAGGAGATGGCGGCCATGCCATCGCCCGCCGCGGTCGTCGACCGCATCGGCGAACTGCTCCGCGTCGAGGGCCGATGACCCGCAGGTGACCCACCGCCCCGCCGCCCGACCCCGGGGCACAACCGAACGATCCGGAAGGAGTGAGGGTGAGGATCGCTGTCGCCGGCGGCGGCCCGGCAGGGCTGGCGTTCGCCGCGTTCGCCCGGCTGGCCGACCCGCCGGACGAGGTCACCGTGTGGGAGCGCCACCGTGTTGAGGACACCTACGGATTCGGTGTCATACTGCCACCCGCCGCACTGAACACGATTCGCCGTGCGGACCCGCGGCTGGCCGATGCCCTGGAGCCGCACCTGACCGGGTGGGACGAGATCACCGTGCACCGCCACGGCAGGTTCTTCACCACCGGGGCCCCCCATCTGGGCGCGATGAGTCGCCGAACCCTGCTGCGGCTGCTGCGGCAGCGGTGCGCGGAGCTGGGTGTGCGGGTGCACCAGGGCGCCCCGGCTCCCGGTATCGCGGCACTCGCAGCCGGATACGACCTGGTGGTGGCGGCCGACGGGGCACGTTCGACCACCCGGGACGCCCTGGCCGGGCAGTTCGGCACCACGACGGAGCGGCTCGCGCCGGACTACCTCTGGCTGGGCGCCGAGCGGTCCTTCGACGGACTCGCCTTCATCGTCGTCGCCACTCCCCGGGGTCCGGTGACAGCGCACGTCTATCCGTACGAACCGGGCCGCAGCACCTTCCTGGTGGAGGCCACGCACCGTCCCGGCACGGAGGAGCGGGCCCGGCTCTTCGCCCACCCGCTGGCGGGAGCGCGGCTGTTGGAGAACCGGTCCCGGTGGAGCCGCTTCCTCCAGGTGCGCAACTCCACCTGGTCGAGCGGGAACGTGGTGCTGCTCGGCGACGCGGCGCACACCGCGCACTACTCGATCGGCTCCGGCACCCGGCTGGCCCTCGACGACGCCCACGCGCTCGTCACCGCCCTGCGCTCCGAGCCGTCGGTACCGGCCGCGCTGGCGGCCTACGAGGCGGCCCGCCGCCCGATCGTGGAGCACACGCAGCGGATCGGCCGGGCGAGCGCGGCCTGGTTCGCCGGCCTCGCCGACGCGGGCGACGCGCCGCCGGAACGGTTCCTCGTGGACCTGGTCACCCGCGGGGGCCGGGTCTCGATGCGCGACCTGTCCGCCGACACCGCCGGAGTGGTTCCGGCGGACACGGTGCCGGGCGGCCGGTGACGGAGCTACCGTCCGGTACCCGCGATCGCCACTGCCCCGTCCCGTCACTCCCGTCATGGTTCTCGCAATCCGGGGAGAGGGCCGCCGGCCTCCGGGGCCGGCACCGGCGACACCCGGGAAGAGAGCACTGTGTTCGGCAAGCCGACCGGGGCGCGGGCAGCGGGGTCGTCCAGCCGCCCGGCCCGTCAACGCGTCGGTGTCCTGCTCTCCGTGCTCCTCGACAACACCCTCCGAGAACCCGGGCACACAGAACTCGCCGCATGGTCCCCGGGCCGATGAAACACCACACAACTCCCACCCCCGGAGTTGACGAACAACGTGGAGGAACTCACACCCCCCGATTCCCCCGCCGCGGCCACCACCGCGGCCCGTCGTCGCCGCTGGAGGAAACATGCACACCCACCAGGAGTTGAAGGACGTCCCGGCTCTCCCCACCGCCTTCGAGGCCGCGGCCGCCGCCGCGGCCGACCGGACCGCGCTGGAGGACGGCACATCCTCACTCACCTACCGCGAGCTGAACGCGTCGGCCAACCGCCTCGCCCGCCGTCTGCGGCAGGAGGGGGTGGGGGCGGGCAGC
>NZ_VKHS01000599.1 GCF_014141525.1 Streptomyces calidiresistens | reverse complement strand
CCCCGCGCACCCACCGGGTACCCGCCGCCGACGGCAGCCCCCTGGCCACCGACGTCTGCCTGCCGGCGGGGGAGGGGCCGTTCCCCGCCGTCGTGA
Organism: Streptomyces calidiresistens; assembly: GCF_014141525.1. Classification (GTDB taxonomy): domain Bacteria; phylum Actinomycetota; class Actinomycetes; order Streptomycetales; family Streptomycetaceae; genus Streptomyces; species Streptomyces calidiresistens. The sequence continues at coordinate 3,354 of NZ_VKHS01000599.1, read as the reverse complement.
TCCGCACCCCCTACGACCGTCGCCGCCACCACGCCGAACTGCGCGCGTGGGCCCGCCGCGGCTTCGCCGCAGTCGCCCAGGACGTGCGCGGACGCCACGGCTCGGCCGGCGACTGGCGCCCCTACCGGCACGAGACGGCCGACGGCGCCGCCACCCTCCGGTGGATCCGGGCACGTGCCTGGAGCGACGGCCGCGTCGTCGCCGTCGGTTCCTCCTACGCCGCCCACTGCGCGCTCCTCCAGGCACTCGGCCCCGGCACCCCGGAGCCCGGCTCGCCCCCCGCCCGGGGGGCCGAGGCGGTGATCGCCGCCGTTCCCGCCCTCGGGCCCGCCGAGACCGCCCGCGAGGAGACCGGCCCCGAACGCCTGCGGGCCCGCGCCGGATGGTGGGCCGCCCACGGCGACCGCCCGGACTCCGACGAGTCCGAGCCGTTCGCCGCCCCGGACGCCGACCCCCGCATCCTCACCACGCTCCCCGTGGTGGACCTGCCGCTGCGCGGGGGTCGGCCCCTCCCCTCCTGGCCGGAGCTGTGGCGGCACACCGCCCCCGGCGAGGTGCTGCGCCGGGCACCGGGGGCCCGGGTACCGCTGCTGGTCGTCTCGGGCACCGGCGACCCGTTCGCCGCCGAGGCCCTGCGGCTGTGGCGGGCCTGGGGAGGTCCCACCGCCCGGCTGCTGCTCGGCCCCTGGGGCCACCGCCTGACCGCCGACCCCGCGCCGGACGCCGACCCCGCGCACCGGCTGCCGCTCGGCGACCTGTGGGCCGGCTGGGCCCACGTCGCGCTGGCCGGGGGCCCGTCGGCGGGCCGCAGCGGCGTCACCGCGCTCGGCGGCACCCCCCACTGGCTGCCGCTTCCCGGGACACCGCCGACGCGCTGGTCGGTCCACCCCCTGCGCGACGGGGAGGACGCACCGGTCGGTGACGGCGACGGCACCCCTCTGCGGGTGGTGCGCGGCTCCCGCTTCACCGCCGACCCCGAGCGGCCGGTGCGCTCGGACGACCTGACCGTCCCCACCGACGGCACCCCGGATCGGTGCACCGCCGTGCTGGGGCCGCTGACCGCCCCCATGGACGTCGTGGGCGTCCCCGAGGCACGGCTGCACTGCGTCGCGGACACCCCCACCGCGGACTGGGCGGTCCGACTGACCGTCCTGCCCCCCGAGGGCGGAACGCCGACCGCCGTCACCGGGGTCGTGCGACGCCGCGATCCCGCCGGCCGCCCCGCCTCGTTCACCGTCCCGCTGCCCCCGATGTCCCGCCGGCTCCCCGCCGGGACCCGGCTGCGCCTGGAGATCGCCGGACACCACCACCCGGCCCACGCCCGCAATCCGCACACCGGCGAGGACCCCGTCACCGCCCGCCGGCTGCTGCCCGGCGACCGCACCGTGCTGCCCGCCGGTACCGAACTGCGACTGCCGCTCCCCGCCCCCGGGACCCCGGAGAGCGCACCGGACCCGATCACGCCCGTCGACCCCTTCGAGGAGCTCTGCCGATGACCCTCCCGCTCCCCGTGGAGACCGGAGCCACCGATGGGCCCGGCACCCCCCGTCCCGCCGGGGCCACCGGACAACCGACGCCGACCGCCGCGCCCCTGCCGTGGGAGTCCCTGGTGGACCCCGTGTGCGGGATCGTCCGCTCCGTCGCCCCCGTGCCGCACCCGCCGGACACCCCGGCCCGCTACACCGCGATGACCGCCGAGGTCTCCGACGCCCGCCGCCTGGGCGACTGGCCCGCCGACCGCGTCTCCCTGGGAACCACCTTCGGGGACCCCGAAGGGGCCCGACTGGCCGCGGTCGCGGAGGCGGTGGAGCGCTACTGCGGCAACCGCCTCCCTCCCCCCGGTCGACCCGACACCCCCGTGCGGGCGACAGCCGACGAACTGCTCGCCCGCGGTGAGAACATCCAGGGCCCCGCGGACCTGCCGACCCACGCCGCCTGGCAGTTGGAAACCGCCGGGTTCCCCTACCGACCCCTGACCGGGGACACCCCCGCCCTGTGGGCACGGGGCGAGGAACGACTGCCGGACGGGAGTTCCGTCCCGTGCCTGGTCCCCGTCGCGCTGTCCCACCTCAACTGGCGTCGGCGTTCCCTGCGCGACCTGCCCCGCACCCACCACCTCAACTACGCCGGCATCGCCACCGGCGAGGGGATCGACGACGCCCGCGAACGCGGCCTGCTCGAGGTCGTCGAGCGCGACGCCCTCGAACTGTGGTGGCACCTGGACACCCCCGCCCGGGGCATCGATCCGGCGAGCGTGCCGGGCCTGACGGAGGACCTGGCCGGCTCCGACCTGGAGGTCTCCCTGGTGGAGATGCCCTCCGAGTTCGCGCCCTGCGTCGCCGCCCACGTCCACGACCCGGTGAGCGGTCTGCACGCCGCCGGGTTCGCCTGTCGGTGGGATCCGGCGGAGGCCGCCCGCAAGGCGGTGCTGGAGGCCGTGCACACCCGGGTCTTCACCCTCGGTCTCCTCGACTCCGACGGATGGGTCTTCCGGGCGGTGGAGGCCGGACTGCTGGCCCGGGGCCTGTACCTGGACCACCGGGAGGACCGCCGCTACCTCGACGCCGCCGGACCGCGCTGCGAGGCCGTCCGGGACCTGGGCGCGCACGTGCAGGTGTGGCTGGACCCCCGGACCCACCGGCTCGCCGAACGCTTCACCCGGCCCGCGCTGGGAACGGTGCCGGTCGACCGGGTCGAGCCGGGGAGCCCGGAGCGCCTGGAGGCGGCGCTGCGCGCCGGCGGGCACCGCGTGTTCACCGTCGACCTGACCACCGAGGACGTCGCCGAGACCCCGTGGCGGGTGGTGCGGGTCCTGGTCTCCGGGCTGGTGCCCAACGCCCCCGCGGCCTTCTCCTACCTCGGATGCCCCCGGTTCGCGGAGCGGTGGGCGCGAACCGGTGGACGGGGGCCGGGTCCCGGGCCGGACGACCTGACCCTGCTGCCGCCCCCGCACATGTGAGGTGCCGATGAGCCGTATGCCCACCGACACCGACACCGACGCCCTCCGGGCCCCCGCCGGGAACCGCCCCGGCACGGGGACCCGTCCGACGGACGGGGACCCCGCGGTGGCCGGGGTCCTGACCGACGGGGCCCTGCCCGCCGCGCTGGCCCGGGCCCGCGGTCCCGAGCCGGTGGGCCCGGACACCCCGGCCGGCCCCCGGGTGTCCGTACCCCCCGGCCCCGGGACGCCGGTCCCGGCGGCCCGCCCCGACCGGCGGGAGGCGGACCTGGACCGCCTGTTGCGCGCGGCCTTCGTCGCCGGCGACCCGGCGGGCCGGTTCCGCCCCGCCGCCTCCGCCGGCGCCCTGCACCCGGTGGACGTGCGGGTGCGGATCGGTCCCGACGGGCCCCTGC
>NZ_VKHS01000598.1 GCF_014141525.1 Streptomyces calidiresistens | reverse complement strand
GGGCGTTCGGGGCGGGGCCCGTTTCCCGGAGCACCCCGGGGATCACTCCGCGTCGGCGGCCCGTCCGGCCTCGGCCTCGCGCAGGGTGTCCCGGTACCGGCGGGCGGCGGCGCGCAGAGCGGACTCCGGGTCCACCCCGGCGGCCTCGGCCTCCGCCGCGAGGGCCAGCAGCCGCTGCCCGAAGTCCTCGGCGGGGTCCCCGGACGGCCCCGGGACCTCCCGCTCCCGGGGCACCGCGGGCAGCCCGGCCGTGCGGGCCCGGGCCGCGAGCTTCGCGGCCAGCGCCAGCGCCGGCTGCCCCATCGGGATCCCCTCGGTCACCGACCCCCGCGCCTTCTCCGTTGCCTTGGTGCGCAGCCAGTGCTCGCGCACCTCCTCCGGGGTGCTCGCCCGCTCGTCGCCGAAGACGTGCGGGTGGCGGTGGATCAGCTTGGCGACGATGCCCCCGGCCACGTCGTCGATCGAGAACGGCTCCCCGGCGTCCTCCTCCGCGATCCGGGCGTGGAAGACCACCTGGAGCAGGACGTCCCCCAACTCCTCGCGCAGCTCGCCCCGGTCCCCGGCCTCGATCGCCTCGACCAGTTCGTGGACCTCCTCCAGCGCGTACGGCGCCAGGTCGGCGTGGGTGCGCACCGAGGACCAGGGACAGTCCCGACGGATGCGGTCCATCACCTCGACCAGGTCCAGCAGCCGGGCGCCGGGCAGGTCCCAGGAGCCGGGAAGCAGCTCCAGATCCGGCATCCGCACCCGACCCGACCCGGCCCGTCGCGCCAGGTCGTCGGTCAGTCGGGTCTCGCCGTCGGCCGCCGCCAGGACGACCACCGTGCGGCCCCCGGAACAGTGATCGACCACCTCGCCGATGTCGAAGCCCTCGACGGGGGCGGAGACCACGGAGATCCCGGCGTCGGCGAGGTGGGGGAGCAGCGGGTGCCCCGGGTCGCGGCACAGCACCCGGTCCGCACCGCGCAGCGCGCGCCACGCCGGGGCGGAGAGCAGGCCGGCGGCGACCCGGTGGCTGGTGGTCAGCAGGACCAACCGGCCCGGGTCGGGGCCGGTGGATCCGGAACCACCGGGCTCCGCCGGGTCGCCGGGGAAGTCGGGGTCGGGGGAACGACGGGGGTGTGTACCGCTCACCCGCCGAGCGTATCGGCGGGCTCGGCCGGACCCCGCAGCCAGGGCACCTCGGCGTCGACGAGGTTCACCTGCTGCGCGTCCCAGGTGCCGTAGCGGGGATTGACCTCCACCCCGATCTCCTCGGCCAGTTCGGTCAGCCGGGCGTAGGCCTCCTCGGTGCCCTCCATGCCCTCGCCGCCGATGCCGGCCATCAGCAGGCCGATCCGCAGCTGCTCGTCGATCTGGTCCTCGGCCAGGGGGAGGCCCTGACCGACGAGCGCGACCTCGGCCAGGCCCTCGGGGCCGCCCAGCTGCTCCTCCAGCGCGGCGCGTTCCTGCTGGACGTCGCGGTTGGTGACCTGCACGCCGGCCTCCTCCGCGGCCTGCTCGACCAGGCTGTAGAAGATCATCAGACCCACCATCTGGCGCTGCAGCGCGGGGGTCTCCTCGACCAGCACGTCCCCCTGCGCGGTGGCCCGCTGGGCCTCCCGCACGGTCTCCACCCGGCTCTGCACCTGCGAGACGGTGATCCGGTCCTCGCCGACCACCGCGGCGGCCCCGGGATGCGTGTCCCCGGCGCAGCCGGTGAGCAGCGGCGCGGCGACCAGCAGGGCGGCGGCGGAGACGGACAGTGCGGACGTGCGACGCTTCACTGGGTGCTCCCGGCGGTGGGTCCGATTCCGATGGTGGGCACTACTCGGCACTGGCCGTGATCTTAGGCACAGCGGGGGGCCGTGACCACCTGTTCGTCAACGCCCGTCGCCCGCCGATCGTCCCCGGGGCCGCCCGGTCGGGGACGATCGGCCGGATCACCGGCCCCGACCGGGCCCGATCAGCCCCGGGCCAGACGCCGGATGGCCGGTGCCACCCGCCGCCGTCCCATCCGGTACAGACCGCCGGCACCGCGCACCACCAGCCGTCGCACCGGGCCGACCGTCGCCGGTTCGGGGGCCCGGACGCGTTCCCCGTCCAGCCCCACGCCCCGCCGCCGCAGCAGCGGCTCCAGGTAGGGGGCGTGGTGTTCGGCCGTGTAGTGGGGGCGCAGCGGGGGCAGCGGGCCGGCGGCGCGCAGCCGGGCGATCCGGGCCCGGGCCTCCTCCCACGGGTCGGTGCGGCCCAGGCCGTGCCGGGCCGCCCAGTCGGGATCGGCCTTCGGCACCAGACCCGAGTCCAGGTCGGTGAAGGAGGCCAGCAGTCCGGAGCCGACGAAGAAGTGGTTGCCGTGCGCCTCGCGGATGCCGTAGTCGGTGATGATCGCGGCGGGTATGCCCCGGTGCACCGCCTCCATCGCGGCGGTGGAGCTGACCGTCACCAGCAGGTCGGTGCGGTCGAGGATCTCCCCCATGTCGCCGTAGCGCAGCGACAGGTTGGCCGGACGGTCCGGCAGCTCCTCGAACAGCTTCTGGTAGGAGTGGCGTTCGACGTGCGTCACGCCCTCGTCGGGCCGGTTGCGCAGCTTGACGAGCACCTCGCGGTCGGGGTGCAGCAGCGCGTGGTGCCGCAGCCGCCGCAGCAGCGACAACCGGTCGCCGCGCCCCGCCGGCACCGACGGCTGGACGGCGAAGCAGACGGTGAAGGGACGGTCCCGACCGGCGGCGGCCGGATCCCACGGAGCGCCGTCCAGGTAGGGGAGGGCCGACTCCACGATCGCCCCGGGGTCGGCGCCCACCCCCGCGTACACCTCGCGGAACAGGTCGGCGTCGTGCGCGCTGTTGGCCAGCACCACGTCCGAGCCGATGCGCAGCATCGTGCCGTCCACCTGGTTCTCGTAGGCGACGCCGACGTAGCCGGTGACCACGATCGGCCGCCGGGTCCGGTCGGCCCACCGCAGGGAGAGGCCGTGCAGGACGGTCATGACGCTGCCGCCGGTCACGCCCAGCACCAGCAGGTCGGCCTCCGCGCAGGCCGGGTCCTCCAGCAGGTCGGCGCAGTCCACGCTCCGGGAGGTGTCGGGGACGATCCCCACCTCGGAGATCTGCCGCTGGGAGGGGGCGCTGTCACCGCGCAGGAAGCGGGCGTCCAGGGCGTGGTCCGGCGCCAGCCGGCGGGCGGTCAGGGCAGCCCACTTCCAGCGGCTGTCCGAGTCGGCGAGCACGACGACGCGCTGCCGGGTGCCGGCATTCTCCATGGTGAACGGTCCCTTCGCCGGGGTCCGACCGGTCGGTCCCCGTGTGGTGCGCTGATGGTGCGGTGCCCCTCCCTCCCGACGTCCGGGACGGGTCCGGGGTGCCCCGCGGGCCGGCCCGGCACCACCGGGCCCGCCGGTGGTCGGCGGGGGAGCCGGGTGCGGCACGGCCGTCCCGGCGCCGGCGCGACGGTGCGGATCGGCGCGGCACACCGGGGGGCGGGCGTGCGG
>NZ_VKHS01000597.1 GCF_014141525.1 Streptomyces calidiresistens | reverse complement strand
GCCGCGCCCCGCGCCCCCGTTTCCCGCCCCGCTGAACGGGGCGGGAAACGGGACGCGGCGCCGCTTCCGATCAGGCCTGGCGGCGGATCTCCACGGTGCGGAACCGGTTGGCGACGAAGGCGGCGTCCACCAGCGCCACGTTCGCGGCCGGGTTGCCGCCCGAGCCGTGCAGGTCGGAGAAGGCGCTGGTCTGGTTGACCAGGACCGAGCCGGTGAGGTTGAGGGACAGCTGGGCGCACTCGTCCAGGCAGGCCTCCACCAGCTCCCGCTCCACCTCGGGGGAGGTGGTGTACCCGCCGACCGACATCGCGCCGCGCTCGCGGACGGTGCGGCGCAGCAACGCGATCGAGTCGGCGGTGGAGTCGGTGGCCACGGCGAAGGAGACCGGCCCGAAGCACTCGGCCTGGTGCACCCCCTCCGCCTCCGCCGAGGTGCCGTCCAGCGCCACGGTGACCGGGGTGCGGATGGTGGCGTCCGGGTGGTCGGCGTGCGGCACGGCCCGGGAGGCGAGCACGGGCTCGCCCTGCCCGGGGGCCTTCTCGATGCGCTCGAGCACCTGCGGGTTGACCACGGCGCCGAGCACGGCGGCGGCCCGGGTGTCGTCGCCCAGCAGCTTCTCCACGGCCGCCGCGAGGTCGGCGGTGACCTCGGCGAAGGACTTGCGGCCCTCGTCGGTGTCGATGCCGTCGCGGGGGATGAGGAGGTTCTGCGGGGTGGTGCACATCTGCCCGCTGTACAGGCTCAGGGAGAAGGCCAGGTTCCCCAGCATGGCGCGGTAGGAGTCGGTGGAGTCGATGACGACGGTGTTGACGCCGGCCTTCTCGGTGTAGACCTGCGCCTGCGTCGCGTTGCCCTCCAGCCACTCGCCGAAGGAGGCCGAGCCGGTGTAGTCGATGATCCGGACCTCGGGGCGCAGGGCCAGCTCCTTGGCGATGCCCTCGCCGTCGCCCTCGGCGGCCAGCGCCACCAGGTTGGGGTCGAAGCCGGCCTCGGCGAGGGTCTCGCGGGCGATCCGCACGGTGAGAGCCAGCGGCAGCACGGCCCGCGGGTGCGGCTTGACCAGGACCGGGTTGCCGGTGGCCAGGGAGGCGAACAGGCCGGGGTAGCCGTTCCAGGTGACGAAGGTGTTGCAGCCGATGAGCAGCGAGACGCCGCGCCCCACCGGCACGAACTCCTTGTCCAGCTCCACGGGGCCGCGCTTGTCGGGCTTGGTCCAGCGCATCCGCTCCGGCAGCCGGGTCTGCTCCTCGTACGCCCGGGCGACGGCCTCCAGGCCGCGGTCCAGGGCGTGCGGGCCGCCGGCCTGGAAGGCCATCATGAACGCCTGGCCGGTGGTGTGCATGACGGCGTGGGCGATCTCGGGGGTGCGGGCGTTGAGCCGGGCGAGGATCTCCATGCACACCAGGGCGCGCAGCTCGGGGCCGGCGGCGCGCCAGCCCGGCATCGCGGCGCGCATCGCGGGCAGCAGGGCCTCGATGTCGGCGCGGGGGTAGTCGATGCCCAGTCGGAAGCCGTAGGGGGAGACCTCGTCGCCCACCCGGTCGGCGAGGGAGGGCTGGTCGAGCTCGAAGGGGGTGTCGCGCAGGGCCTCGAACGCCGCCGCGCCCTCCGGCACGCTCTGCGAGCCGGGAACGGTGGTGTCCTCGCCGCCGTACGCCTTGGGGTTCTCGGGGTGGGGCGACCAGTGGACCCGGGTGCGCGTCGTCTCCAGGGCGGTGTCCAGGGTGCCGCGGTGCCGCTCGGCCAGTCGCGCGGCCGTGAGCGAAGGGGTCATGGGTGGGCCATCTCCTCGGTGAGCGGGGGCTGAACTGGCTTCTCTGCGGAGCGTGCTCGATACTGCAACCGAACGGTCGGTCGGGGCAAGGGGCTGTGGACAACCCGGCGCGCCGACTCCCCCGTCGTGCCGCGAGAAGGGTCTCATCCGACCGGTCGGTATGTCAGGGGGCCGGTGCGGGACGCGACGCACATCACCCGGTCCCCGACGGGGAACGGGCCGCCCGCCGCGTACCCTTCGGCCGGGCGACGATCGCGAACACGGCACGGGAACGGGAGGGGACGGGCATGACGGGGACGGTGGACGGCACCGGTGTCACCGGCGCGGGCGGGAACGGGGGCGCGCGGACCGCTCCGAACGGGACCGTGCCCGCCAGGGAGACCCACACCCCCCAGACCCTCCTGCGGGTCGCCGTCGAGGTCTTCAACGAGCGCGGCTACGACGGCACCTCGATGGAACACCTCTCCCGCGCCGCGGGGATAACCAAGTCCTCCATCTACCACCACGTGCGCGGCAAGGAGGAACTGCTGCGCCTGGCCGTGGACCACGCCCTGGAGGGACTGTTCGCCGTCCTGGAGGAGCCGGACGCGCTGCGCGGCCCGGCGGTCGACCGGCTGGAGTACGTGGTGCGCCGCACCGTCGAGGTGCTGGTCGAGCGCCTGCCGTACGTCACCCTGCTGCTGCGCGTGCGGGGCAACACCGACACCGAGGTGCGGGCGTTGGAGCGGCGCCGGGAGTTCGACCAGCGGGTGACCGAGCTGTTGCGCCGGGCCGCGGCCGAGGGTGACCTGCGCTCGGACGTGGACCCCCGCCTGGCGACCCGCCTGGTCTTCGGCATGGTCAACTCCGTCGCCGAGTGGTACCGCCCCCGGCGGGGGGACGAGGGAGCCGCCGGCGACCCCGCCGGCGCCGAGGCGATCGCCCGCGCCGTCACGCTGACCGCCTTCGCGGGCCTCCGCGCCGGCGGACGGTAGGACACCGCCCCGGACGGCGCGGCCGACCGGGCCGCGGGGATCGGCCACCGGTCAGGGCGGCTCGGGCAACAGGTCGGTCTCCTCGAACACCAGCAGGGTGTGGGTGCCGATCACGCCGGGGATCGCCTGGATGCGGGTGAGCACCAGGTCCCGCAGCTCCCGGTTGTCGGCGGTGTGCACCAGCAGCAGCACGTCGAAGTCCCCGCTGACCAGCGCGATGTGCGCCGCGCCGGGAAGCCTCTCCAACTCCTCCTTCACCGAGCGCCAGCTGTCCTGGACGATCTTGAGCGTGACGTACGCCGACGCCCCCCGGCCGGCCCGCTCGTGGTCGATCCGCGCGGTGAAGCCGCGGATCACGCCGTCCTCCACCAGACGGTTGATCCGCGCGTAGGCGTTCGCCCGGGAGATGTGCACCCGCTCGGCGACGGCCCGCACCGAGGCCCGGCCGTCGTGGCGCAGCAGCCGCACGATCGCCTCGTCCACCGCGTCCAGCGGTCGGGCCGCCGGGCGCGGCCGGCGGCCCTCCGGGCGCATCCCCGGCGGCGTCGCGGACATCTGTTCCTCGGACATGCCCCGCTCCCTCCCCGTCCTGGACATTCTGCTCTCACGGGACCGATTTACACACCGGTTGTCCACAGGCTCTTCCCGGATGTAGCCGAAATGCCGTCCCAACCGAACAATCGGTGGGGAGGGATGCGTGACCCCCGACACACCTCCCCTCC
>NZ_VKHS01000596.1 GCF_014141525.1 Streptomyces calidiresistens | reverse complement strand
CAGGCGCCCCACCGGATCCGCGACCCCGCACCCCGGGGGACCCGCGGCGGTCTACGCCCACGGCCACCACGCCTCGGTGCTGCGCTCGCACCGATGGCGGACGGCGGAGAACTCGGCGGCCCACCTGCTGCCCCACCTGCGACCGGGGATGACCCTCCTGGACGTGGGGTGCGGCCCGGGCACCATCACGCTCGATCTGGCCGAGCGGGTCGCGCCGGGCACGGTGATCGGCATCGACCCGGCCCCCGAGGTGGTGGGGATCGCCCGTGGGGAGGCGTCGGCGCGGGGGGTCACCACCGGGAACCCGCGCTTCGTGACGGGTGACATCACCGCCCCGGAGGAGGCGGGCCTGCCCGCCGGGGGCTTCGACGTGGTGCACGCGCACCAGGTGTTGCAGCACCTGGGTGACCCCGTGGGGGCACTGCGCACGATGCGCCGGCTGTGCCGGCCCGGCGGGCTGGTGGCGGTCCGCGACACCGACTACGCCGCGATGACCTGGTGGCCCCGGCCGCCCGCGCTGGATCGGTGGGCCGAGCTGTACCCGCGGGTGGCCCGGGCGGCCGGCGGGGAACCCGACGCGGGTCGGCGGCTGTGGGGGTGGGCCCGGGAGGCGGGCTTCACCGACATCACACCCTCGGCCTCGGCCTGGTGCTTCGCCGAACCGGCCGACCGGGAGTGGTGGGGCGGGTTGTGGGCGGAACGGAGCGTGGCCTCGGAGTTCGCCCGCCTCGCGGTGGCCGGCGGCCACGCCACGGAGGAGGAGTTGTCGGAGATCTCGGCGGGGTGGCGGGAGTGGGCGGCCGCCGGGGACGGCTGGTTCGCGGTGCTGCACGGCGAGGTGCTCTGCCGCGGGTGATCCGCTCCGGGGGGTTCGACCTCACCGCCGACCGTGGCGGTATCCGAGGTATCCGCCGACCAGCAGGCCGATCAGGAGGGTGCCCAGCAGGGCCACCCACAGGGGCATCACGACCTCGGGGACCAGCAGGCGGATCCGGGTCTGTCGGGTGTTCTGGAAGACGAAGACCAGGGTGGCGGCGGTGACCAGCAGGGCCACGATCCGGCCGGGGGTCAGGAAGGCCCGGACCCGGCCGGGGGGTCGCCGGTCGGCCGCCCCCGCGGAGGGCGTGCGCGCAGTCATGGCTCCAGCATGCTCCGGCTCCCGGCGCTCCGCAGCCCGGGAGCCGGCGGCCCGGCGGTCGGCCTCCGGTCCCCGGACGCCGGAACGCCCCCGCCGGCAGGGGATGGGCCGGCGGGGGCGGGTCTCCGGGACCCGGCACGCGTCCCCGGACACCGGGGGCCGGGTCGGTGGATCCGGTGGATCAGCGCGACTCGGCGTAGACGTGCTCGCAGAAGGCGGCGATGCGGTCCTCGTCCAGGTGACGGACGAGGTCGGCCTCGCTGATCATGCCGACGAGTCGCTTGTCCCCGTCGATGACCGGCAGCCGGCGGATCCGGTGCTCCGTCATCTCCCGGAGCACCTCGTCGACATCGGCCTCGGTCCCCACCCACCGCGGGGTCCCCTCCGCCAGATCTCCGCAGGTCACCTTCGAGGGATCGTGGCCGGCGGCCACGCACTTCACCACGATGTCGCGATCGGTGACGATGCCGCACATCCGGTCGTCGTTGTCGCTGATGGGCAGGGCTCCCACGTCGAGTTCGCGCATCAACTGGGCCGCGCGGTCCAGGGTTTCCCCGGCCGGAATCCAGCGGACACCGGCGTGCATGATGTCGGCGGCGGTGGTCATCTTCTGCCTCCCGGAGGTCTCGTTCGCGTGCTGTCACCCCGTTCGGGGCCGCGTGTCGATCGGCCTCCCCGCTCCGCCGCCGGGCCGTGCCCGGAACCGGCGGCGCGACGCGACGGGGCCGCCGGGAACACGACGATCCCACCCGATCGGGGCACTCCATCCACCCTAGGGGCGATGTGTCCCGTATGCCCACCGGAACCGCCGGCCGGGGCGGCACGGGGTCGGGTCCGTGCCGCCCCGGCCGGTGGTCAGAGGGTGCGCAGGGCGCGATCCAGGGCCCGGACGCCGAAGTGCAGGGCCTCGGCCGGAACCCGCTCGTCCACGCCGTGGAACATCGCCTGGTAGTCGAAACCGGGCGGCAGTCGCAGCGGTGTGAACCCGTAACCGACGATGCCCAGTCGGGCGAACTGCTTGGCGTCGGTCCCGCCGGACATGAAGTACGGCACCACGTGGGCGCCGGGGTCGAAGTGCAGCAGCGAACCGCGCAGCACCGCGTAGGTCCGCGAGTCCAACGGGGCCTCCAGGGGCCTTTCGTGGTGGTGGTACTCCCACTCCACCCACGGGCCGGTGAGCCGGTCCATGGTCTCGGTGAACTCCTCCTCCCCGCCGGGCACCACGCGGCCGTCCACCGCGCCGGCGGCCCGCCCGGGGATGACGTTGATCTTCCCCCCGGCCTCCAGGACGGTGGGGTTGGCGCTGTTGCGCAGGGTGGAGCGGACCAGGGCGGCGGCCGGGCCGATCGCGTCGAGGAGTTCGGAGACGGCGCGCTCCCGGACCGCGATGTGCGCGGCGTCCCCCGGGGTGTCGGCGAGGACGGCCTCCCAGGCCCGACGGCAGCCGTCGGGCCCCTCGCGGTCGGCGTCCGCGCCGGCCGGGTCCCCGTCGCCCCGCGGGGGGCGGACGTCGTGCAGCACGGCCAACTCGACCAGGGCTGCGCGCACGGCGGGCGCCGGGCGCAGCGGCCAGTGGTGCTCGGCGATGCGGTTCACGGCGGCGGCCAGCCGTGCCACGGCGTTCTCCCGATTGACCTTGGATCCGTGGCCGGCGCGTCCCCGGGCGGTGAGCCGTACCCAGGAGGTTCCGCGCTCACCGGCGGCCACCGGGTACAGCCGTCGGCCGTCGGTGGTGTGGCAGGTGAAGGCCCCGGACTCGCCGATGGCCTCGGTGCACCCCTCGAACAGGTCGGCGTGTTCGCGCACCAGGTGGCCGGCGCCGTACTCGGCGGTGTCCTCCTCGTCGGCGGTGAAGGCGAGGACGATGTCGCGGCGCGGGCGCACCCCGGCCCGGGACCAGGCGCGCACCAGGGCCACGGTCATGGCCACGGCGTTCTTCATGTCCACCGCGCCGCGCCCCCACACCACGCCGTCCCGGATCTCCCCGGCGAAGGGGGGCACGGTCCAGTCGGCGGCGTCCGCGGGAACCACGTCCAGATGACCGTGCACCAGGAGGGCGTCGGCCCGGGGGTCGGAACCGGACAGGCGGGCGACGACATTGGTGCGACCGGGGGCCTTCTCCAGCAGGCGGGGTTCGAGTCCGGCCCCGGCCAGGCGCTCGGCGACCCACTCGGCCGCCTCGCGTTCCCGGCCGTCCCCGCCCCCGCGGTTGACGGTGTCGATGCCGATCAGTTCGGCGGTTCCGTGCACCGCCTCGTCCAGGGCCCGCCGGTCGACGGGATCGGGGGGATCCGCCCCGGGCACACCGGGATCCGGGCGACGGGGACGGTCGGCGGCGGGGTCGGTCACCGG
>NZ_VKHS01000595.1 GCF_014141525.1 Streptomyces calidiresistens | reverse complement strand
GCTGCACACCTTCGACGCCGCCGCCCCCGACGCCGGCGACCCGACGGATCCGGCCGCCCCGGGGTGGCGGGAACTGCTCCCGGCCACCCGCCTGGAACCGGACACCGTCCACCGCCTGCTGCTTCCCGACGGCCCCGCCGGCCCCCACGGAAAGAAGGCCTCCACCGCCACCCGGGTACGCGTGGAGATCCTTCCCGACGGCGGCCTGGCCCGCCTGCGGCTGTACGGCTCGCTGACCGGGGACGGCGCGGCGGACCTCGCGGAGCGTTTCCGCGCGGCCCTCCCGTGACCCCGCCCGGACCCGGACCCGGACCGGACGACGGATCCGGACCGGACGACGGATCCGAGGGCGGGCCGGAGCGGGGGCCGGAGTCGGGCCCGGGCCGGCTCGAAACCCACCCGGCGGGAGACGTGCCGCGACGTAGGGTCGGGCCATGAGCAGCGACTCCACGGGCCGGGCCACCGTCCCGCCCGCCGCGATCCCCGGCCCGGCCCGGCCCGGCGACACCCTCGCCGATGACATCGACGCAGCCCTCGATGCCGCGCTGCGTCCCGACGGCCCACCGGGACAGGGCGGCACCCCCGCGCCCGTCATCGACCTGCCCGCCCTCGGCGGACGGTTCGTCCGGGACCCCTACCTCTATTACGCCCGGATGCGGGAGCGCTTCGGCGACGCCTGTCGGGTCCGGCTCGCCGACGGGGGCATCGTCCGGTTCGTCCTGGGCCACGACGCGGCCCGGGCCGCCCTCACCGACCCCCGGCTGATCAAGGACTGGACGCGGGTTCCCGGCATGGAGGGCCGGCGCGAGGAGCGTCGCTCCATCGACCACAACATGCTCGACCTGGACCCGCCCCACCACACCCGGTTGCGACGCCTGGTCTCCCGCGAGTTCACCCCCCGCCGCATCGCCCTGCTGGAAACCCGGCTGGAGGAGATCACCCGGGAACTCCTGGACACCATGACCGCCGCCCCCGACCGCCGCGCCGACCTGGTGGAGTCCCTGGCCGTCCCGCTGCCGATGACGGTGATCTGCGAACTCCTCGGCGTGCCCTTCCTGGAGCGCGACACCTTCCGCAGCTGGTCCGCGATCCTCCTGGGCGGCGCCGGCCCCGAGGAGGAGCGCGACGCCGCCGTGGCGATGAACGCCTACCTGGCCGAACTCGTCGAACGCAAGCGCGAGGCCGGTGGGGACGACCTGCTCGCCGCCCTCATCCGCACCCGGGACGAGGAGGGCGACCGCCTCTCGGAGGCCGAACTCATCGGCATGGCCTTCCTGCTCCTGGTCGCGGGCCACGAGACCACCGTCAACCTCATCGCCAACGCCTTCCTCGCCCTGCTCACCCACCCCGAACAACTCGCAGCGCTGCGCCGGGACCCCGCCCTGATCGATGCGGCGATCGAGGAGACGCTGCGCTGGGACCCGCCCGTGGAGCGCGCCACCTTCCGCTTCACCACCGAGCCGGTGCGTTTCGGCGAGGTCACCGTGCCCGCCGGCGAAGGGCTCCTCGTCGTCCTCGCCTCCGTGGGCCGGGACCCCGCGTACGCCCCCGACGCCGACCGCTTCGACATCCTGCGCGACCCCCGACCGCCGCACCTGTCCTTCGGCCACGGCATCCACTTCTGCCTCGGCGCGCCACTCGCCCGGCTGGAGGCCCGGATCGCCCTGCGCGCCCTCCTGGAGCGCTGTCCCGACCTCGACCTGGACACGGATCCGAAGGAGATCCGGCACCGGCTCAGCCTCATCGTCCGGGGCCCGGAGCAGCTGCCCGTGCGCTGGTGACGGGCCCGGCCGGGCCGGCGTCCGGCCGACCCGGCCCCGGGCTCCCCGGCGGGGTCTCACCGTTCGGTGAGCGCGACGCCGATCCCCGCGCCGGTGACATCATGCGGGGTATGACGACCGTGTCACTGCCCGGATCGAAATCCGTCACCGCCCGTGCCCTCTTCCTGGCCGCCGCCGCCGACGGCGTCACCACCCTGCGCCGTCCGCTGCTCGCCGACGACACCGACGCCTTCGCCGAGGGCCTGGAGCGCCTCGGCTACGCCGTCGAGCGGGGCGACCGCGACGGGGAGGACTGGCGGATCACCGGCCGCCCCGCGGGTCCCGCCGCCGAGCGGGCCGACATCATGTGCCGGGACGGCGCCACCGTCGCCCGCTTCCTGCCCGGCCTGGTCGCCGCCGGCCGGGGCGAGTACCGCTTCGACGCCTCCGACCAACTGCGTCGCCGCCCCATCGGCCCCCTGGTCACCGCCCTGCGCGAACTGGGCGTGCGGGTGGAGTGCGAGGAGGCCGAGGGACACCTCCCGCTGCGCGTGGTCGCCGACGGCGTCAAGGGCGGCGAGCTGGAGTTGGACGCCGGTCTGTCCTCCCAGTACCTCACCGCCCTGCTGCTGCTCGGCCCGCTCACCGACGAGGGGCTGCGGATCACCGTCACCGGCCTGGTCTCCGTCCCCTACGTGGAGATCACCATCGCGATGATGCGCTCCTTCGGCGTGACCGTCGAACGGCAGGGGGACACCTTCGTCGTGCCGCCGGGCGGGTACCGGGCCACCGACTACCCCGTCGAGCCCGACGCCTCCACCGCGAGCTACTTCTTCGCCGCCGCCGCCCTCACCGGCCGCGAGGTCACGGTCCCCGGTCTGGGGCGCGACGCCCTCCAGGGCGACCTGCGGTTCGTGGACATCCTGCGGGAGATGGGCGCCGAGGTGACGGTGGGGGAGGACGCCACCACCGTGCGCGGCACCGGCACCCTGCGCGGGGTCACCGTCAACATGCGGGACATCTCCGACACCATGCCCACCCTGGCGGCCATCGCGCCCTTCGCCGACGGCCCGGTGCGCATCGAGGACGTCTACAACACCCGCATCAAGGAATCCGACCGCCTCGACGCCTGCGCCGACAACCTCGGTCGGCTCGGCATCCGCACCGGGACGGGACGGGACTGGCTGGAGATCCACCCCGGCACCCCGACGGGCGCCGAGATCGGCTGCCGGCGCGACCACCGGATGGCGATGAGCTTCTCCGTGACCGCCCTGCGCACCCCCGGCATCACCCTCGACGACCCCGACTGCGTGAAGAAGACCTTCCCCGGCTTCCACCGGGTCTTCGCCGAGGTCTGGGGCCCGCCCGCGGGCACCGTCTGATCCCCGGGGAGGACCGGGGCCTCCTCCGGAGGTCGTAAGGGACGTGGCCGCAGGTGGCACACCGGGTGTGGTCCCGCGCCGGATGTGGCGGACCGGGTCGCGCCGGGAGGGTGGGATCACCACGCCGGCCGGAGCGGGAACAACCCCTCCGGCCGGGCCCCACCGAGCAGGAGAGAGTCCGTGAACCCGGTCGCCACACCATCCGCCGTCCCCCCGTCCGTCGACCCGCCGCCCGCCGCCGGCCGGGGGGCGCGCAGGTCCCGTCGCGGCCGCTGGACGGCCCCGGCCGCCGGCTGTCTCTTATACAAACCTGACGACACAGCCGACGCTGCCAACGAAGAATACGGGGTAGAGCGCGG
>NZ_VKHS01000594.1 GCF_014141525.1 Streptomyces calidiresistens | reverse complement strand
CGCCGGGGGCGGGCGGGGTCAGTCGGAGGTGCTGAAGGCGGCGTCGAAGGATGTCGTGGGAGGGGCGAACAGCAGGTCTCGGACCAGGGCCAGGGCCTCGGGGGCACCGCGCAGCCGGTCCATGCCCGCGTCCTCCCACTCGATGGAGATCGGACCCTCGTAGCCGATGTGGTTGAGCACCCGGAAGCACTTCTCCCAGGGCACGTCCCCGCGCCCGGTGGAGACGAAGTCCCAGCCACGCCGCGGATCGCCCCAGGGGAGGTGCGAGCCGAGGCGGCCGTTGCGGCCGTCACCGGTGTTGCGCCGGGTGTCCTTGCAGTCCACGTGGTAGATCCGGTCCCGGAAGTCCATCAGGAAACCGGCGGGGTCGATGTCCTGCCAGATCATGTGGCTGGGATCCCAGTTGAGGCCGAACGCCTCGCGATGGCCCACGGCCTCCAGGGTCCGCACGGTGGACCAGTGGTCGTAGGCGATCTCGGAGGGGTGGACCTCCAGGGCGAAACGCACCCCCTCCTCGTCGAAGACGTCCAGGATCGGGTTCCACCGGTCGGCGAAGTCCCGGTAGCCGTCGTCGATGACCTCCTGCGGCACCGGCGGGAACATCGCCAGGTACTTCCAGATGGAGGAGCCGGTGAACCCGACGACGGTGTTCACGCCGAGTCGGGCCGCGACCCGGGCGGTGTGTTTCATCTCCTCGGCCGCGCGCCGGCGGACCCCCTCGGGGTCGCCGTCGCCCCAGACCCGGTCGGAGACGATGGCGCGGTGTCGGAAGTCGATGGGATCGTCGCAGACCGCCTGGCCCTTGAGGTGGTTGGAGATCGTCCAGACGCCGAGGCCGTACTCGGCCAGGATGTCGGTGCGGGACTTCAGGTACTCCTCGTCCTCGACCGCCCGCCACACGTCCAGGTGGTCCCCCCAGCAGGCGATCTCCAGTCCGTCGTAGCCCCATTCGGCGGCCAGACGGGCCACCTCCCGGAACGGTAGGTCGGCCCATTGGCCGGTGAACAGGGTGATGGGTCGGCTCACGGGATCGGTTCCTCCTTCATCGGCGGGGAGCTTTCGGCGGGACCGGCGGGGACGCCGGTGTCGACGGCGGTCCAGGCGCTGCCCCGCTCCACGCTGTTCTGGACCGCCTCCAGAACGCGCTGGACGTGCAGGCCGTCCTCGAAGGAGGGCTCGGGGTCGCTGCCGTCCGCGATGGCGGTGAGCAGGTCGGTGGCCTGGTGGGCGAAGGCGTGCTCGTACCCCAGCACGTGGCCGGGCGGCCACCAGGCGCCCGCGTAGGGGTGGTCGGGTTCGGTGACCAGGATGCGGGTGAAGCCGCGGGTGGTGGTGTCCCCGTCGGTCCCCCCCTCGTGGAGATGGAGGACGTTCATGTCCTCGAAGTCGAAGGCCAGGCTGCCCCGGGAACCGTTGAGTTCGATCCGGATGGCGTTCTTGCGGCCGGTGGCGCAACGGGTGGCCTCGAAGGTGGCGGGGGTGCCGTCGGCGAGGCGGCCGATGAAGACGACCGCGTCGTCCACGGTGACCGGGGCGGTGCCCCCGCCCTCGGGCAGGGGACGTTCGCGGACGAAGGTGTCCCCGAGCGCCGTGACACCGACGAGGTGCTCTCCGGTGAGATACCGGGTCAGGTCCACGATGTGGGCGCCGATGTCCCCCAGGGCCCCCGAACCGGCCCGTTCCCTGGTCATCCGCCAACTCATGGGGACGGACGGATCGGTGAGCCAGTCCTGGAGGTACTGGGCGCGCACATGGCGCAGTTCGCCCAGCCGGCCCTCGGCCACCAGGCGGCGCGCCAGCGCCAGGGCGGGGACCCGCCGGTAGGTGAAGCCGACCATGGATCGCACGCCCCGGCCGGCGGCGGCCCGCGCGGCGGCGGCCATGGTCTCGGCCTCGGCGACGGAGTTGGCGAGGGGTTTCTCGCACAGCACGTGCTTGCCCGCCTCCAGCGCGGCGACGGCGATCTCGGCGTGGGTGTCGCCGGGGGTGCAGATGTCGATCAGGTCGATGTCGTCCCGTTCGACCAGCGCCCGCCAGTCGGTCTCCACGCCTTCCCAACCGAACCGGTCGGCCACGTCGGCGGCGGCCTCCCGGTCGCGGCCGGCCAGGGCGGTCAGAGCCGGCCGGAGGGGCGGGGTGAAGAAGCTGCGGGCGTTGCGCCATCCCTGTGAGTGGGCCATGCCCATGAAGGCGTAGCCCACCATGCCGATGCGCAGTTCCGGTGCCCGGGGGGCTCCTCCGCCCCGCGGGGTGCCGTGGGTTGTTCCGATCGCACTCATCGGGTCTTCCCTTCCGGGCCGGGTCGGCCCCCTGGATTCCCGCCGTCCCGCCGCCCGGCACTCCCGGCGGGGGGCGGCACGGTGTTCGGCTCGCCGACCCGCATCAGGACTCGAAGCCCAGCGGGAGGTACTGCTCGACGTTCTCGGCGGTCACCACCGGGGCGTCGAGGACGATGCGGCGGGGCACCTCGACCTGCACCAGGTCGGACATGCCCTTGCCCTGGGCGAGCAGGCGGGCCAGCCGGATGCCGTCGGCGGCCTGGGTGGGCGGGTAGAGGACGGTGGCCTCCATCTCCCCCTCCTGGATCCAGCGCATGGCGTTGGCCGAACCGGCCCCGCCGATGAAGAGGAACTCGTCGCGGTTGGCGTTGTCGAAGGCCGCCTTGACGCCGACCCCCTGGTCGTCGTCGTGGTTCCAGATGATGTCGATCTCGGGGACGGCCTGCAGCAGGTTGGAGGCCGTGGCCTCCCCCGACTCGACGGTGAACTCGGCCGCGACCCGGTGGTCGACATCCTGACCGCAGGCCTCCAGGGCGTCGGCGAAGCCCTGCGAGCGGTCCTGCGTCAGCGGCAGGGAGTCGATGCCGGCGATCTCCGCGATCACCGCCTCCCCCATGCCGTGCTCCTCGACCAGGGCACAGGCGTGGGTGCCGGCCGAGATCCCCATGCCGTAGTTGTCGCCGAGGATGGTGGTGCGGGCCGCGAACTCGCTGGAGAACTCGCGGTCGACGTTGACCACCGGGATGCCGGCCTCCATCGCCTCGGTGGCGATGCGGGTCAGGGCGGCCCCGTCGGTGGGGAGCAGGACGATGGCGTCCACGCCCTCGTTGATGAAGGTCTCGATGTGGCTGATCTGGGCGGAGGGGTCGTTGGTGCCCTCGGCGACCCGCAGCTCGATGTCGGGGTACTCCTCGGCCTCGGCGAGTGCGGCGGAGTTGATGGCGGCGAGCCATCCGTGGTCGGCCTGCGGGCCGGAGAAGCCGATGACGACGGTCTCGCCCGGTTCGTCGTTGGCGCCGACGGCCCGCTCGGTGGTGTCGGCGGCGGGGGCGCCGGTGTCGGCGGGGGCGTTGCTCGTGCACGCGGCGGCCAGCCCGATGGCGAGCGTCACGAGGCCGAGGCGGGTGAGGAGACGGGCGGCGGGTCTGCCGGAGGTGGTGCGCATGGGTGCTCCCGGGGAATGAGGTCGCCGGAACGGCGGGGACGGGCGGGCGGAGAGGGCC
>NZ_VKHS01000593.1 GCF_014141525.1 Streptomyces calidiresistens | reverse complement strand
GGGCGCCGACCCGAGCCGTCCACCCGTCCCGCCACCCACCGGCCGGTGGAAGCAGCCCACCCGACCATGACCGCCCCGCTGCCGGCGCCGCGCGGGAACTCCAAACGGTTCGGTGCCGCGCAGGCACCGAACCGACGTCGATCCGGAGATCCGCGCCGGCCGCGTCACCGCCCTCGTCGGCGACAACGGCGCGACCGCCCTCCTCACCGTCGGCCACCTCCTCGTCCCGCTGCCGCTGGAGCGTCGCCGCGCCGCCTTCGGCCCGCCCACCCGGCTGCGCGGCGCCCCGGTGGCCGCCGCATCCTCGGGCGTCGCCCGAACCCTCAACCGGCACCGCGGGCTGCCGCCGCCCCGGTCGTCCTCCCGGTCGTCCCGGTGCTCGCCGGGTTCACGGTGCGCCGCACCCGCCACGGCCGGTGGATCCTCGCGGTCGGCGGGAACGCCGAGGCGGCGCGACGCGCCGGTGTCAACGTCGCCCGGGTCCGCCCGGCCGTCTTCACGATCGCGAGTTCCCTCGCGGCCCCCGCCGGGCTCTTCCGGGCCGCCCGGGCCGGGGGCGCGTCCAAGAGCCCGGGCCCGGGCAACCCGCTGATCGACGTCGCCGCCGCGGCCGTCATCGGCGGCACCCGCCTCTTCGGCGGACGCGGTGGAATCCGGTCCGCGCTGCTCGACACCCCGGTGATCCAGCCGATCACCACCGGCCCGAACCTCGTGGGCACGGCCGGGGAGCTCCGGTACACGATCACCGGCGTGGTGCTGCTCGTCGCGGTGGTCGTGGACTCCGTGTCCCGTCGCACCCGTCGCACCCGTCACGCCGCCGACGGCAGGCCGCGCGCGGTCCCGCCCCGGCCCGCCCGACGGCGCGAGGACCCGGGAGTCGCACGGGGCCGGTTCGTCCGTTCGGGGGACGAACCGGTACCTTCGCGTCCGCGCACGGGGTCGTGGCCGTATGGGTGACACATCTCGCATCCCGGGACGCGGCCCGGGGCAGGCGGAAGACTAGACTCGACTGATCGGCAACGGGGCCGCCCGCGACAATCGGCCTGTCGGTCCGAGCCGTCGCCCCCGCCGGGGAGGCGGCCCGAGAACCGTCGACGACGTGGACGACACACGCCGAACCGACGCGAACAGGCGGAGAGGCACGTGAGTGCAAGCGAGAGCAAGGAGGCACGGGTGGCGCTGCTGACCCGGATCAGGGGACCGCGCGATCTCGACCGACTCACCCCGGACGAGCTCCGGGAGCTCGCCGCGGAGATCCGCACCTTCCTCATCAGCTCGGTCGCCAGGACCGGCGGACACCTCGGCCCCAACCTCGGTGTGGTCGAACTGACGATCGCCCTGCACCGGGTGTTCGACTCGCCCGCCGACCGCATCCTGTGGGACACCGGCCACCAGAGCTACGTCCACAAACTGCTCACCGGCCGTCAGGACTTCTCCCGCCTGCGCTCCAGCGGCGGACTGTCCGGCTACCCCTCGCGCGCCGAGTCCGAGCACGACCTCATCGAGAACAGCCACGCCTCGACCGTCCTCGGCTGGGCCGACGGCCTGGCCAAGGCCAACCAACTGCTCGGCCGCGACCAGCATGTCGTCGCCGTCACCGGTGACGGTGCCCTGACCGGCGGCATGGCCTGGGAGGCGATGAACAACATCGCCGCCGCCAAGGACCGCCCGCTGGTCATCGTCGTCAACGACAACGAGCGCTCCTACTCGCCCACCATCGGCGGCCTGGCCAGCCACCTGGCCACCCTGCGCACCACCGACGGCTACGAGCGCTTCCTGACCCGCGGCAAGGAGTTCCTCAACCGCACCCCCGTGGTCGGCAAGCCCCTGCACGACGCCCTGCACGGCGCCAAGAAGGGCCTGAAGGACATCATCGCCCCGCAGGGCATGTTCGAGGACCTCGGCCTGAAGTACGTCGGCCCCATCGACGGCCACGACGTCGAGGCCCTGGAGTCCGCCTTCCAGCGCGCCAAGCGCTTCGGTGGCCCGGTGATCGTCCACTGCATCACCGAGAAGGGCCGCGGCTACCGACCCGCCCGTGAGGACGAGGCCGACCAGTTCCACGCCGTCGGTGTCATCCACCCCGACACCGGCCTGCCGGTGGCAGCCTCCGGCGCCGACTGGACCTCCGTCTTCGGCGAGGAGATCCTGAAGATCGGCCGCGAGCGCGAGGACATCGTCGCCATCACCGCCGCCATGCTGCGGCCGGTCGGCCTGAAGGACTTCGCCGACGCCTTCCCCGAACGCGTCTACGACGTCGGCATCGCCGAGCAGCACGGCGCGGTCTCCGCCGCCGGCCTGGCCGCATCCGGGCTGCACCCGGTCTTCGCCGTCTACGCGACCTTCCTCAACCGCGCCTTCGACCAGCTGCTGATGGACGTCGCCCTGCACCGACTGGGCGTCACCTTCGTGCTGGACCGCGCCGGCATCACCGGCCCCGACGGTGCCTCCCACCACGGCATGTGGGACATGTCCATCCTCCAGTGCGTGCCCGGCCTGCGCCTGGCCGCCCCGCGCGACGCCGAACAGCTGCGGCTCCAGCTGCGGGAGGCCGTCGAGGTCGACGACGCCCCCACCGTGGTGCGGTACTCCAAGGGCGCGGTCGGCCCGTCGGTCGCCGCGGTCGGCACCGAGGGCGGCATGGACGTGCTCCGCGAGCCCGGCACCGACCGTCCCGACGTGCTGCTGGTCTCGGTGGGCGCGTTGGCCCCCAACTGCCTGGAGGCCGCCGAGCTGTTGGAACAGCAGGGCATCTCCACCACGGTGGTCGACCCGCGCTGGGTGCTGCCGGTGGACGAGGCCCTGCCCGCCCTGGCGGCCCGTCACCGACTGGTCGTCACCGTCGAGGACAACAGCCGCGCCGGCGGCGTCGGCTCGGCCATCGCCCAGGCGCTCCGCGACGCGGAGGTGGACGTGCCGCTGCGCGACTACGGCATCCCGCGCCGCTTCCTGGACCACGCCTCCCGCAAGGAGCTGCTGGAGGAGCTGGGCCTCACCGGGCCCGGCCTGGCCCGCCAGGTCACCGGTGTGGTCGCCCGTCTCGACGGCCGCCTCGACCCCGCCACCGCCGCCCTGGGCAGCGACTGACGGATCCCCGGCCCCCCGGGGCCGGCCGGCGGTGGGACTTCCGCTGCCGGGCACGTACACCCCGCGCCCCGCCGGTTCCCCGGCGGGGCGCGGCGCGTCGCGATCGGGTGGGTGCGGCGAGAGGGGTGCCACTCCCGGGCCCGGCCGGCCCGGAGGGCTCGGTGTTCGCGGTTCCGGACCCCGGTTCACCGCTCCCCGCTTCGTCCCGCCTGCCCCGAGGGCCACGCCCCGGTGGGGCGTGAGCGGAAACCTTCCGCCCGACGTTCCGTCCCATGGCGTCGAGCGGAACACCGTTGCCCCGGCGTGCGGATCGAACTTCCATCACACGGGAAGTCGTCCGGTGTTCGCCACGAGCCCGGAGTGTCCCGGCGACCCCCCCTTACGCCCCTGTGTCGTATACACAGCTGACGCTGCCGACG
>NZ_VKHS01000592.1 GCF_014141525.1 Streptomyces calidiresistens | reverse complement strand
CCCGACCCCGAGGCACCCCGAGGCGCGTCGCCCCCTCCGTCCACATACCCTCCGGGGGTATAGTGGGCACCTCGATGACACCCGCCCCGCCGCACACCGCCGCGGAGGCGGGGCGAGCGGACCGTCCGCGCCGGCCGCACGGCCGCACGAGGAGGAGGAAGCGATGAGCGAGACGATCCACCGGACCACCTGGAAGGTCTCCGGGATGACCTGCGGCCACTGCGAGAAGGCGGTCTCCGACGAGCTC
This sequence comes from Streptomyces calidiresistens, assembly GCF_014141525.1. Classification (GTDB taxonomy): domain Bacteria; phylum Actinomycetota; class Actinomycetes; order Streptomycetales; family Streptomycetaceae; genus Streptomyces; species Streptomyces calidiresistens. Next base: position 3,263 of record NZ_VKHS01000592.1, on the reverse strand, counting down.
TCCGCGCTGCCGGGGGTCACCTCGGTGCGCGCCCGGGCGGGCGAGGGCCTGGTGACCGTGGAGTCCGACCGTCCCCTGGAGGAGACCTCCGTGCGGGCCGCCGTGGACGAGGCCGGGTACGAACTGGTCGGGCCCGCCTGAGCCCCGCCCGCGGGCGTTTCGGCGGCCCGGGACCCGGAAGGAGCCCGACCGCCGTCGGAACGCCCGGGGGGGTGCCGGGAGCGCCCGGAGGGCGTCACCGGCGCGCACGGGCGGGGCGCGCCGACCGGCCCCGCGGGGCCCCGAGGGCACCGGGGGGCCGGCGGAGGCGAGACCCGCAACGGAAAGGCGCCCCACGCCGGGTCCCCCCACAGGGCCCGGGCGCGAGGCGCCTTGTTGCCGTCGGCGCAGAGCGTCCCCCCACGGGACCCCGTCCGAGCGGCTGCCGACGTGGGTCCAGCCGAAACCACGTCGATCTCACTCCATTAGACCGACCCCGGGGCCCCGAGTTGCCCCCAGCCCCGTGTGATCTGAATCACATTACATGATCGTAGCCACGTCACTACGGTAAGCGATCACCCCGGGCGTCCCGGGAGCGCCGTGCGACACCGCCCGGACCCCCGCGGGGACGCGCCCACCGCGCGGTGCCCCGGCGACCGGAAGGGGCACCGCGGGGCCGGAACCCCGCGGCCCCCGGAAAACCGCCACGGGACCCGTTCGCCCGATCGGCGGAACGGGTCCCGTGCGGGGAACCCGGGGGCCGTGTCGTTCCGGCCCGCCGTTCAGCGCTGCTCGACCGGGATGTAGTCCCGCTCGACCACACCGGTGTAGATCTGGCGCGGGCGGCCGATCCGGGAGCCCGGCTCCTTGATCATCTCGTGCCACTGGGCGATCCAGCCGGGGAGCCGGCCGAGCGCGAACAGCACGGTGAACATGGTGGTCGGGAAGCCCATGGCCCGGTAGATCAGGCCGGTGTAGAAGTCAACGTTCGGGTAGAGGTTGCGCGAGACGAAGTAGTCGTCGCTCAGCGCGCGCTCCTCCAGCCGCAGCGCGATGTCCAGCAGCTCGTCGTTCTTGCCGAGCGCGGAGAGCACGTCGTGGGCGGCGGCCTTGATGATCTTGGCACGCGGGTCGAAGCTCTTGTAGACCCGGTGGCCGAAGCCCATCAGGCGGACGCCGTCCTCCTTGTTCTTGACCTTCTCCAGGAAGGCGTCGGCGTTGCCACCGGCCTCCCGGATCTGCTCCAGCATCTCCAGCACCGCCTGGTTGGCGCCGCCGTGCAGCGGACCCCACAGGGCGTTGATGCCGGCGGAGATGGAGGCGAACAGGTTGGCCTGGGAGGAGCCCACCAGCCGCACGGTGGAGGTCGAGCAGTTCTGCTCGTGGTCCGCGTGCAGGATCAGCAGCTTGTCCAGGGCGCCGACCACCACCGGGTCCAGGTCGTACTCCTCGGCCGGGACCGAGAAGGTCATGCGGAGGAAGTTCTCCACGTAGCCGAGGTCGTTGCGCGGGTAGACCACGGGGTGACCGATGGACTTCTTGTAGGCGTACGCCGCGATGGTGGGGAGCTTGGCCAGCAGGCGGATGGTGGAGATGTGCCGCTGGGCCTCGTCGAAGGGGTTGTGGCTGTCCTGGTAGAAGGTGGACAGCGCGCTGACGACGGAGGAGAGCATCGCCATCGGGTGCGCGTCACGCGGGAAGCCGTCGTAGAAGCGCTTCACGTCCTCGTGGAGGAGCGTGTGCTGGGTGATCTGACCCCGGAAGGCGGAGAGCTGGTCCACGGTGGGAAGCTCGCCGTTGATGAGGAGGTAGGCGGTCTCCAGGAAGGTCCCGTGCTCCGCCAGCTGCTCGATCGGATACCCGCGGTAGCGCAGGATGCCCTGCTCGCCGTCGAGGTAGGTGATCGCCGATTTGTAGGCCGCGGTGTTGCCGTAACCGGAGTCCAGGGTCACCAGACCGGTTTGTGCCCGCAGCTTGCCGATCTCGAAGCCACGGTCACCGACCGTGCTGTCCACCAGCGGGAAGCGGTACTCGCCGTCGCCGTACCGCAGTACCACTGCGCTGTCGTTGTCACTTGCGCGGTGTTCGCTCACGTCATCCCTCACCGACGTAGTGCCTCTTCTTCGAGGTGCCCTGACTGGTTCCACTCTCCCCCATCCGGGGCCACTTGGTGCACTCGGGGTCGCCCAATGGCCCCCTTTCTGGCACGCCGTGCCGGAACGGTACCGGACAAACGGGGCGATTGCCCCCGGGGTGGTCCGGGAGGCGCAGGAGGACCCCCCGGGAAGCCCTGTCGGCTCATCGGATCGCCACCCGAACCGCCGATCGGACATTCACCCGTCCACCCTCGCGCTCCCCGGTCGCCCACCGGCCCCTTCACCCGCTCCGTGCGCCCCCGGGGGCCCGGGAACACCCGGGCGTCCCCCTGGGCGCACGCCCGGGACGGCACCTCGATGCGTTACTCCCCGTGATCCCCACCCGGGCGCCGGTCACACCTTCCCGGCCAATCTGTGATCCAGCGCGGTGAACCGCCGACCGGCCGAGACCGTGCGCACCGCCTGCCCCAGCGCCCGTCGCGAGCCCACCAGCACCACCAGCCGCTTCGCCCGGGTCACCGCCGTGTAGAGCAGGTTCCGCTGGAGCATCATCCAGGCACTCGTGGTGACCGGGATCACCACGCACGGGTACTCGCTGCCCTGCGAGCGATGGACGGTCACCGCGTAGGCGTGGGTCAACTCGTCCAGCTCGGAGAAGTCGTACGGCACCTCCTCGTCCTCGTCCGTGCGCACGGTCAGCCGCTGCTCCTCGGGCTCCAGCCCCACCACGACCCCCACCGTGCCGTTGAAGACGCCGTTGGCCCCCTTGTCGTAGTTGTTGCGGATCTGGGTGACCTTGTCGCCCACCCGGAAGATCCGCCCCCCGAAGCGCTTCTCCGGCAACCCCGGCCGGGGCGGGGTGATCTCCTGCTGGAGCAGGCCGTTGAGCGCCCCGGCCCCGGCCGGCCCCCGGTGCATGGGGGTGAGCACCTGCACGTCCCGGCGAGGGTCCAGCCCGAAACGGGCGGGCACCCGCCGCGCCGCCACGTCCACCGTCAACCGCCCGGCCGCCTCGGTGTCCTCCTCCACGAACAGGAAGAAGTCGTCCAGCCCGGCGGTCAACGGCGGGGTGCCGGCGTTGATGCGGTGGGCGTTGGTGACCACCCCGGACTGCTGCGCCTGCCGGAAGATCCGGGTCAGGCGCACCGAGGGCACCGGTCCGCCCTCCGCCAGCAGGTCCCGCAGCAC
>NZ_VKHS01000591.1 GCF_014141525.1 Streptomyces calidiresistens | reverse complement strand
CTACACTTGCAGCTTCGGCGGCAGCGTCAGATGGGTATAAGAGCCAGCCCCTGATGTCCCCGGGGACTCCGGCGTGTGACGATCGGGGCATGACCACCGCCGCGCCCGCCGCCGGAACGGGCCCCGACACCGACGAGGCGCCGCTGCGCAAGCTCTACCGCAGCGCGGAGGGCCGCTGGGTGGGCGGCGTCGCCCAGGGCCTGGCCGGACACCTGGCCCTGCCCGTCTCCTGGGTGCGCGGCGCCTTCCTGGCGATGTTCCTGGCCAGCGGCCTGGGGATGCTGGTCTACGGGGTCTTCTGGTTCGTCGTGCCGCTGGGCACCTCCCCCGCCCGACGCCCCGGCGCCACCGGTACCGCCGGCACCACCGGCACCGCCGGGCCCGGCAACCCCTTCGCCGCCCCGGAGACCGAGCGCGAGGTCCGGCGCGGCGCCGCCCGCCGCAACCGGGGCCTGGCCCTGGTGGTGCTCGGCATCGGCCTCATCGCCCTGTGGAACAGCCTGGAGCACCAGATCGGCATCGGCTACGTCTGGCCGCTGTTCCTCATCGGCATCGGCGCCGCCGTCGTGTGGCGGCAGGCCGACAACAGCCGCCGCGCCCACTGGGCCGAGGCCACCCGCCGCAGCGGATGGCTCCCGGTGGCCCGCAGCGCGGCCGGCGTGCTGCTCGTGGTCATCGGCGTGCTGCTGTTCGTCGTCGTGCAGGGCGCCAGCGAGGACCTCAGCCGCATCCTCCAGGCCGCGCTGGCCGTGCTCGTCGGCATCGCGCTGCTCGCCGGACCGTTCCTGGTGCGGGTCGTGCAGGACCTCTCCGAGGAACGCACCATGCGCATCCGCGCCCAGGAGCGCGCCGAGGTCGCCGCCCACATCCACGACTCCGTCCTGCACACCCTCACCCTCATCCAGCGCAACGCGGAGAACCCCCGCGAGGTCGCCCGCCTGGCCCGCGCCCAGGAACGCGACCTGCGGGCCTGGCTGTACAAGTCCTCCGAACGGGCCGCCTCCGGCGCGGCCGGCGAGAAGGCCGACGCGGGCGAGACCGAGACGACCCCGAGCACCTTCGCCGAGGCGGTGCGCGCCACCGTCGCCGAGGTCGAGGACGACCACGGCGTGCCGATCGAGGTGGTGTGCGTCGGCGACTGCCCCGTGGACGAGGGCCTCTCGGCACAACTCCAGGCGGCCCGCGAGGCGATGGTCAACGCCGCCAAGTACGGTGGCGAGGGCGGTCCCGTGCAGGTGTTCGCGGAGGTCGAGGGGCGTACCGTCTTCGTGTCGGTGCGCGACCGGGGGCCGGGCTTCGACCTCGACGCGGTCCCCGGGGACCGCATGGGGGTGCGGGAGTCCATCATCGGCCGGATGCAGCGCCACGGCGGCACCGCCCGGGTGCGCACCGCGCCCGGCGATGGCACCGAGGTGGTGCTGACGATGGAGCGCGACGGGCATGACCAGGGGCAGCGGGCCGAATGAGGCGGGAAGCGGAGGCACGACGGTGAACAGCGGGCAGGGAACCACCGGCAACGGCGGGAACGGCGGCGCCGGCGGGAACGGCGGAAACGGCAACGGCGGGGGACCGGCCGGGCGGGCCCGGGTGGTGCTGGTGGACGACCACCGGATGTTCCGGGCCGGCGTGCAGGCCGAGATCGGCCGCACCGACGAGACCGGGGTGGAGGTCGTCGGCGAGGCCGGGGACGTGGACCAGGCGCTCACCGTCATCAAGGCCACCCGGCCCGACGTGGTGCTGCTGGACGTGCACCTGCCCGGTGGTGGCGGCGTGGAGGTGCTGCGGCGCTCGGCGTCCCTGATGGCGGCGGCCGACCGGCCGGTGCGCTTCCTCGCGCTGTCGGTGTCGGACGCGGCCGAGGACGTCATCGGCGTCATCCGGGGCGGCGCCCGGGGGTACGTCACCAAGACCATCACCGGTGACGACCTGGTCGCGGCGATCTTCCGGGTCGCCGACGGCGACGCCGTGTTCTCCCCGCGCCTGGCCGGCTTCGTGCTCGACGCCTTCGCCTCCAGCGACGCCACCCCCGTGGACGAGGACCTGGACAGGCTGACCCAGCGCGAGCGCGAGGTGCTGCGGCTGATCGCGCGCGGCTACGCGTACAAGGAGGTCGGCAAGGAGCTGTTCATCTCGGTGAAGACGGTCGAGTCGCACGTCTCGGCGGTGCTGCGCAAGCTGCAGCTGTCCAACCGGCACGAGCTGACCCGCTGGGCCACCGCCCGCCGTCTGATCTGAGACGGGGGCCGTCGGCGCCGGGCCGGCGGGCCCGTGGGCCGACGGCTCGTGGCGGAGACGGCTCGGCCGCGCTTCCACCCGGCCCCGGGCCGGGGCACGGCACGGGCCGGCGCCCCGGCGGGGACCCGACCGCGCCGGCCCCGGCGCCCTCCCCCGCCCGGCGCCGACGGGTGACGGCCCACGATCGCCGGTCGCCGACGGTCGCCGGGACGGACCGGCCGGCCGGGCGCGGGGTACGGCCGGCGCCGTGAAGAACACGCCAACTCCCGTACGCTCCCCGTGAATTCCCCGCCGCTTCGCTCCTCCCCCGCAACGGCGTGCGCCTAGGGTGGTCGCCCCATCCGACCGAACGGGAGAACCATGAGCGAGACCCCGCGCACCCCCGGGAGCGCCGACGCGCCGGCGACGGCCGACGCCCCGCCCGGCATCGACACCCGGGTGCCGCACTCCGCCCGCATCTGGAACTACTGGCTGGGCGGCAAGGACAACTACCCGGTCGACCGGGAGGCCGGCGAGGCGTTCCGCGCCTTATACCCGGAGATCGTGGAGATCGCCCGCTACTCCCGGGTCTTCCTCGGCCGCGCGATGCGGTACCTGGTCGAGGACGCGGGCATCCGGCAGTTCCTCGACATCGGGACCGGGCTGCCGGCCGTCGAGACCACCCACCAACTCGCGCAGCGCCTCGCCCCGGAGGCCCGGGTGGTGTACGTGGACAACGACCCGCTGGTCCTCGCCCACGCCCGCGCCCTGCTGGTCGGCACCCCGGAGGGCGCCACCGACTACGTGGACGCCGACCTGCGCGACCCGGACCGCATCCTCAAGGCGGCGGCCGACACGCTCGACCTCTCCCGGCCGGTCGGCGTGATGCTGATGGGCGTCATGGGGCACATCCCCGACGACGACGAGGCCCTCGCCATCGTGCGGCACCTGATGGCCGCCCTGCCGTCGGGCAGTCACCTGACGCTGTACGACGGGACGGACGTCGGCGAGGCCGCGCACGCCGCCCAGGACGACTACAACGAGGGCGGCGCGGTGCCCTACATCCTGCGGAGCCGGGAACGCCTCGCGCGCTTCTTCGACGGTCTGGAGTTGGTCGAGCCCGGCCTGGTCTCCCTGCCCCGGTGGCGGCCGGAGATCGCCGAGCCGGAGGAGCGGGGCGAGATGAACGCGGCCGGAGCCGTGGCCCGCAAGCCCTGACCGGCCCGGGGCGCCGGGTATCGGTCGCGGGTGTCGCCGGGCGGTCCGCGCCCGGCGACGCCCGGCGCCCCCATCCCCCGCC
>NZ_VKHS01000590.1 GCF_014141525.1 Streptomyces calidiresistens | reverse complement strand
GTTTTTTTTTTTTTTGAGCATAAGTCGTGATACGGGATAGCTCAAAGTCTCGTGGGCGCGGAGATTTGTAAAAGAGACAGCGGCGACCCGGGGGGTGGTGGGGGAACTCGCCGAACTCGGACTCGACCCCGGGGCCGGTGGTGGGGAGCGCCGGACGAGCGTGATCCGTCTTCCCGAGTCGATCGGCGCGCACAGCGGGGAGTTCGCCCCCGCCGAGGACCCGGTGATCACGTTCACCGGTCTGACCGGGGCGGAGGACGCCGAGCGTCAACTCCTGTCGGCGCTGGTACCCGAGCGCGGAGCGACCACCCCACCGGTCCCCTCGCGCGGGGGCATCCGGTACCCGGGGCCGGGCGGCAACCGCAACAACCTGCCCCGGAGAGCCGGCGGCTTCATGGGGCGCGACGACTTCCTGGAATACCTGTGGGCCAAGCTCGAGAAGGGCCAACCCCGGGTGGAGAGCGTCCCGGAAATGCTGGTTCTGTACGGACTGGGGGGCATCGGGAAGACCCAGATCGCCCTGGAGTACGCCCACCGGTACGGGTCCCAGTACGACCTGGTGTGGTGGATCGACGCCGATCGCCCCGGACGGGTGCAATCCGCGCTGGCCGCCCTGGGGGACGCGCTGGGACTCCGGGGGGACTCGGTGCGAGAGGTGGCCCGGGCGACCCTGGCCGCCCTGCAGTCCGACGCCCACGGCAGGTGGCTGCTGATCCTCGACAACGTCGAACCGGACGAGGAGGAGGAGGTCTTCCGCGAATACCTCCCCACCCACGGCCCGGGGCACGTGCTGATCACGTCCCGCCACGCGGTGCGCAACGACGCCTTCGAGTCGATCGAGGTCGTTGCCTTCACCCGCAGGGAGAGCATGGAACTCCTGGCCGATCGCCTGCCGCCGGTGGCGGATCGCGAGATGAACGATCTCGCCGAGGAACTCGGGGACCTGCCCATGGCCGTGGAACACGCCGCCGCGTGGCTGCGAAGCACCAACGTACCCGTCCATGCCTACCTGGAACTGCTGCGGTCCGAGGCGGAGCCCGCACCGGGTGGGTCCGCCGAACGGAACGAGGAGGATCCGCGTTCCCACACGGCCACCTGGCGGGTCTCCTTCCAGCAGTTGCGTGAGGAGCGACCGGCCGCCGCCCGGCTGTTGGAACTGTGTTCCTTCCTGTCCCCCGACCACATCGCCGCGTCGATCGTCTACAGCGACCCGATGCGGCGTCACCTGGGGGAATACGAACCGGCGGCCCGGGGGATCTCCGGCATGGGATCCGTGGTCCTGGAACTGCGCCGTTACGCGTTCGCCGGGATCGATCCCTCGAACAGATCGCTGGAGGTGCACCGCCTGGTGCAGCGCAGCGTCCGTCAATGGCTTCTCTCCGACACCCCCGCGGCCTTCGAGAGCACCCGGTCGAAGATCCAGGAAATCCTGGGCGATGTACGCCCCACGGCCACACTCGTCTTCGACGAGGGGGCGGAACAGGTCAGCAGGATGTACCGGGACCTGAGTCCTCACCTCGAACCCTCGGGAGCGCTGGAGAGCGACCTCCCCACCGTTCGCGAGTGGGTCATCGACCATGTTCGGTACCTGTGGCGGAGCGGGGACCCGCACCAGGCCCTGGAGATCGGTCGCCGGGTGCTGCCCCTGTGGGAGCAGCGACACGGCCCCGACGATCCCCTCCTGCTGCGCCTGCGTGCTCAACTGGCCAACCCCCTCAGGTCCCTGGGGATGTACCGGGAGGCGTACGCCCACGACCACGAGGCGCTGAGAAGACAGGTGAAACATCCCGAGGTGGGCTCGAACCACCCCCACACCCTGGTCACCCGACGGAACTACGGAGCCGACCTGCGGGGACTGGGCCGGTACACGGAGGCCCACGCCTCCGACACCGAGTGTCACGCGCTCTTCAAACACATCATGGGCGAGGACCACGACGACACTCTGCGCGCGGCCAACAACCTGGGGGTCTCGCTGAACCTGATCGGCCACACCGGCGCCGCCCTGGAACTCGACGGCCGGACGTTCGAGAAAAGACTGGAACTGCTGGGAGCCGATCATCCGCTCACCCTTCAGGTGGCGATCAGAATCGCCCAGGGGAGACGGGAGACGGGTGACTTCCGCGGGGCGCAGAGCCTCCTGCTGGAAACCCTCGGTCGCATGGAGCGGGTGCACGGAACGGGGCATCCCGATGTCCTTCGCGCCCGCAGGGAGTTGGCCGTGAACCATCGCAGGCTGGGCAACGTCCGCAAAGCCGAGGAGGAGAACCGGGAGGCGCATGAGGGTTTCCTGCGCGCCCACACCGCCCGACACCCCGACACGATGGCGGCGGCGATGAGCCTGGCGTCCTCCCTGGCCGTCCTCGGGGAGGAGGATCCGGAACGCCTGACGGCCGCCCGGAATCTCGCCGAGGAGGTGTACCCGGATTACCTCGCCGTGTTGGGAGAGGACCACCCCCTCACCTTGTCCTGTGCCTCCAACCTCGCCGTCATCCGGGCTCGATGCGGTGAACCCGCCGCCGGACTGCCCCTGGTCTCCCGGGCGGTGGACAGGATCGACGAGACGCTGGGAAGCCATCACCCGCTCACTCTTTCCTGCCGGACACATGTGACCGTGGTCCTCGCCTCGGCGGGCAGGACGGAGGAGGCGCTCGCGGAGAGTTCCGCCGCCCTTCTCGGGCTGGGCTCCGTCTACCGACGACGGCTCCACCTGCGCACCCTGTGCTGCTCCTACACCACCGCCCTGCTCCGTCGGACGGTGGATCCCTCGGAGGAGAACGAAGCGGCGCTCGAGGAGGTGAGGAAGACGTTCGTGACCGAGTTCGGGAGTGCCCACTTCCTGCACCGGATGATGACCTCGGGAAAACCCGCGGAGATCGATATCGAGGCGTCGCCGATCTGATCGGGTCGAAGCGGGATCACCGGACCCGCGGTGGGGCATGCCCGGCGAACCAGGCCCAGGCGGCCCGGGTGTGCAGCGGGAAGGCCAGCTCGCGGGGCCCGGTCAGCAACTCCCGTCCGGTGGTCTCCTCGGTGGGGAGGTCCGGCGGCAGCTCGGCGACGGCCAGCGGGGGCAGCAGGCCGAAGACCAGGAGGTGGTCGCCGTCGGCCCCCATCACGTCGAAGAGGCGCACCCGGTCCGCCGGGGCGCGCACCCGGGTCTCCTCGAACAGCTCGCGGACCACCGCTCCCCGCCAGTCCTCGCCGTGGTCGACGAACCCGCCGGGCAGCGCGAGCAGCCCCCGCCGGGGTTCGATGTCCCGCCGGATGACGAGCAGCGCCGGGTCGCCCGCCGGGAGGAGGACGGGTTGGAGCGCCACGGCGACCGGCAGGGGGTTGCGGTACCGCACCCGCCCGCACCGCGGGCAGGTGCGGGGCCATCCGGCGTTCGCCGGGAACCGGCCGCCGCAGTGCGGGCAGTGGCTGTCGGGGACCGCGTGGTGCCCGGCGGCGGGGTCGGATTCCGCGGTGGGGGGCACGGGCTCCTCCGGAGGGGCGGGCCGCCCGGCGCGGAAGGGACCG
>NZ_VKHS01000059.1 GCF_014141525.1 Streptomyces calidiresistens | reverse complement strand
GTTGCCACCGGTCCGCCGGCCCTCCCCGACCCTGCGCCTGGCCTCCCTCCTCACCCGCCTGCGCTTCGGCCGGGTCCTCGCCCCGGTGTCCGCCGTCGGCCGTCACCCCCGGGTGCTGCGCACCCTCTACCGACTGGAGACCGGCGCGCAGCGCTGGAACTCCCTGGACCCCGCGCTGAAGCACCTCGCCGTGATGGCCGCCGCCGCCCGGATCAACTGCTCCTGGTGCCTGGACTTCGGCCACTGGCACGCCGAACGCCTCGGCCTGCCCATGGAGACGATCCGGCACGTCCCGGTGTGGCGGGACCACCGCGACCTCTTCTCCCACCGGGAGGCGCTGGTCCTCGAATACGCCGAGGCGATGTGCGAGACTCCGCCCCGGGTCGGGGACGGCCTGGTCGCCGCGCTCCGCGACGAACTGGGGGACCGCGCCCTGGTGGAGCTGACCGCGATGGTCTCGCTGGAGAACCTCCGATCCCGCACCTACCTGGCGCTCGGCCTCACCTCGCAGGGTTTCTCCGCCGACTGCGCCGTCCCGCCGCTGCCCGCCCGGCGCGGCCCGAGCCCCGAGGAGACGCCGTGAGCGGCCCCGTCGCGGACCCCACCGCCGAGTTCGAGGAACGCCGGGGCATGCTCTTCGGCATCGCCTACCGGATGCTCGGCAGCGTCGCGGACGCCGAGGACATCCTCCAGGAGGCGTGGATCCGCTGGAACGCCGTGACCGAACCGGTGGCCGCGCCCTCCTCCTACCTGGCCCGGATCGTCACCAACCTCTCCCTGAACCGACTGGACTCGGCCGCCGTCCGCCGCGAGAGCTACCCGGGGCCGTGGTTGCCCGAGCCGATGGTGACCGCCCCCGACGCGGCCGAGGAGGCCGAGCGGGCGGACGAGGTCTCCTGGGCGCTGCTGGTGGTGCTGGAAACGCTCGGGCCGCTGGAACGCGCGGTGTTCGTGCTGCGCGAGGCGTTCGGCTACCCGCACGCGGAGATCGCGCGGATGCTGGGCCGCTCGGAGGCGGCGGTGCGGCAGGTGGCCCGTCGGGCCCGGGCGCACGTGGAGGCCCGCCGGCCGCGTCACGAGGCCGATCCCGCCGAGCGACGCCGGGTGACCGAGGAGTTCCTCGCGGCCTGCCTGGGCGGGGACATGGACGCCATGCTGCGGATGCTCGCCCCCGAGGTGACCGTGTGGAGCGACGGCGGGGGCCGGAAGTCGGCCGCGCTGCGCCCGATCCGCGGCGCCGACCGGGCGGCCCGCTGGCTGCTCGGGGTCACCCGCCGGGAGCCGGACGTGGCGGTCCACCCGGTCCTGGTCGGGGGACGACCCGGTTTGCTGATGACGATCGCGGGTGAGGTGGACACCGTCGCCGCGATGGAGGTGGAGGAGGGCCGGATCACCGCGATCCGCCTGCTCCGCAACCCGGAGAAGCTGCGTCACGTGCCGCGAACCCCCTGGTGAGAGGGGCGGGAGAGGACGGTTTCGGAGGACGGAAAAATTCCGGAACCCGGGTGAGTGACAGGAGCATGACCGGGTAGGCGGCGATTACGCAGGAAGAAGACAACCGGGAGAAAGAAGACAAAATGCCTTGGCTGATCGTTCTGCTCCTCGTGCTGCTCCTGTTCGGTGGTGGCTTCGTGCTCGAGGCACTGTGGTGGGTCGCCGTGATCGCCTTGGTCGTGTGGGCTCTCGGCTTCGTTCTGCGGAGCACCAACGCCTCCGGCAGCCGTGGTACGTGGTATCGATGGTGACGGGCCGCTGAAGCGGCCCCCGAAGCGCAACGGCGGCCCCACCATCCGGTGGGAGCCGCCGTTGCGTGTTTCCGCGGGTCGAGCCCGGTGCAACCATTGGTTGCACCGGGCTCGACCCGCGCTTATCACTCTTGGTGACGATCTCTGCGGAGAGTGCAGTGGGTGGTTCGCGCGCCCACGTGGAAGGTGGAGGCCGTATCCCGCCAACGGCGGATTCGTTTCACCCCGCCTTTCGGAGGCCACACCCCGGCCGAGCGCCGACACGAGGCGTTGTTCCGCGTACGTCGGGTCCACGGCTCCGGACGCGGGTGGAGTTGGTCCCACCCCTTCCGGCCGATGGCGTTGCCCGAGGAGATCGCCGGCATGCGGCGACTCGCCCTTCGATACGTCGGGGAACAGGGCGTCCGGCACACCTCCCTCACGGGCCGTTCCCGGTGACGCCGGGGGAAGAGGTGCCGGCCGGAGGAGGACCGGCGGGGGTCGGGGCGTCGCCGGTCGGAACCCCCGTCGCCTCGATCCTCTCCCGCTCGGCGGCCTCCCGCTCCGCGTCCTCCAGGGCCTGCCCCCGGACCACCGTCATCCCGGTGAGCAGGGACAGCATCACCACGGCCGTCACCGCGAACACCGCGCGCAGTCCCCACACCTCCGCCACCAGCCCGCCGAGCAGCGCGCCCAACGGCCGGGTGCCCCAGGCCACCAGCCGATAGGCGCTGTTGACCCGCCCCAGCAACCGGTCCGGGGTGATCCGCTGCCGCAGCGAGACCATGACGACGTTCGACGCCACGACTCCCACTCCGCCCAGGACGAACGCCGCCCCGATGACGAAGGGGTTCGTGGTCAGCGCCGGGGTGCCGACCATCAGCGCGCCGGTGAGGACACTGCCGAAGATCAGCACCACCCGGCCGAACCGCCGTTCCATCCCCTCCACGAGGAACGAGCCGACCACGCTGCCGCCCGCCATCGTGGCCAGCAGCACGCCGAAGGCCGGCTCCGAGAGTCCCATGGGGGACCCCGACCCCACCGCGAACAGCACGATGATCGCCATCACCGCGCTGGTCGCCAGGTTGAAGGCGCCGGTCATCATGGCGAACGTGCGCAGCAGTCGGCTCCGCCACACGAAGCGCAGCCCCTCGGCGATCTCCGTGCCCACCGTCGCGAGCCGCCGTTCGCGCACGGCCCGCCGCCCGTCGGAGGCCGGGCCCGGCTCCGGGGCCGGGCCCGGTTTCGTCCCCGCCCCGGGGCCCGCCGTCCCGACCCGGAACGACCCCCGCATCGGCCACAGCACCACCACCGCGACCAGCCACAACACCCCCGGAGCCGCGAAGGCGGCGATCACCCCGGCCGCCACGAGGAACCCGGACAACGGCGGCCCGACGAACTCGTTGGCACTCAACTCCACGGCGTACAGGCGTCCGTTGGCGCGGCTCAGCTGATCCCGCCGCACCACGCGCGGCAGGATCGACTGCGCGGCGGTGTCGTACACCGTCTCCGCCGTGCCCAGACCCAGCGCGATGGCGTACAGCGCCCAGATCGAGTCCAACCCGAGGGCGACGGCCGCCACCAGGAGGGCGAGCAGCGCGCCCCGCAACAGGTTCGCGCCGAGCATCAACCGCCGCCGGTCCAGGCGGTCCACGAAGACCCCCACGGGCAGCGCGAACAGCAGCCACGGCAGGGTGAGGGCCAGCACGACGCCGGCGACGGCCGCCGGTGAGCGGGTGAGCTGCGCGGCGGCCAGCGGCAGGGCGAGCTTGGCGACGCCGTCGGCGAGGTTGGACAGCCCGGAGGCGGTCCACAGCAGGCGGTAGGAGCGTCCCAAAGGCTCGCGCGCGGGAGCCGGGGCGGTCGGCGGTCGGTCGATGGCGGGTTCCCCGTCGGTGGTCATGGAGGGAGCCTCCACCACTGATGGAAAAAAGTCCATCGATGGAGAGGAGTCCATTCGGCCGTTATCGTGGAGTCATGGGTGACGGGCACGACAGAGACCACGGCAACGGAGCGGCCTCCGGATACCCCCGCCGTCGGCGTCCGGCCACGATGCGCGAGGCCAAGGCCCTGGCCCACCCGCTGCGCGCCCGCATTCTGCGGCTGTGCCACCAACACGACCTGACGAACAAGCAGTTGGCGGATCGGCTGGAACGCGACCCCGGCACCGTCCTCTACCACGTGCGGCAACTCGTCGCCGCCGGCTTCCTGGAGCAGGCGCCGGTGCGCACGGGGGAGACCGGCGCCCTGGAGAAGCCCTACCGCTCCACCGGGCTGTCCTGGTGGCTGGACAACCCCCTCGGACTCCCCGTTCCGGGCACGGAACCGGCCGACTCCGGGAACCCGCCCCTCCCGGCGGCCGGCGGGGACCCCGACGCCGCGCCCGATACCGACGCGGATGCTCCCGACGGACCGCCCGGGGCCGACCCGGTGGACCCCGCCCTGGTGCCCCTGGACGCCTTCGCCGCGGAGCTGCGGGAGGCCGGCCCCGGCTCGCTCCGCGGCTTTACCCGCTTCGCCCTCCACCTCTCGCCCGAGGATGTCGCGGAACTCGACCGCCGCATCCTCGCCGTCCTCGACGAGTACGTGGAGACCGACGACCAACGCCGGGAACACCCTCTCCACGGCGGCATCATCGCCCTCCACCGCCTCGCCGACTGACCCCGGGCGGCTCTCATCCCCTCACCCACCGTTGCGTCCACGTGAGAGGTTCTCCCGCATGGGGTGCGCGGTTTACCCGGAGACCCGGGTCCACGAGCGCCGGTGCGTCGGCCCCGAAGCGGGGAAGCACTTCACGCGCGTGATGGAAGGGTGCGACTACCGGGCCCCTCCGAGACGTCGATCCGTACGGCGACACCATCTTCGACGTCCCCCGGCTGTACGCCCTCATCGAGGAGGTCGGCGGGATCTCGGTGGCGCACCCGGAGGTGGCCGAGGCGGCGGACGCCGTCATCGCCCCGGCCCATCGGGCGATCCGGCGGCGCGGGTACCTCGCCGTTCCCGGAGACTGATCGGCCCCGGCCCCGGCCCCGGAACCGTCCGGGGGCCGGGGGCTCGGGGTCGAGGGCTCGGGGGGACAAGGAGAGCGATGGAACGCATTGTGTCGACAACCGTGGGGCGCACCGGTATCGAGGAGGTGATCACCCTGGAGATCCGGGAGGGCCCGCCCTCCGGGATCACCGCGTACCGGGAGGGGCGCCCCGGAGTCGAGTACACCGCCGACGACCTCACCCTCTGTCTGCTGGGGCTCCGCCGTGAGCTGGAGCGGGAAGGTCTCCTGCTGTGCTGTCAGGGAGCCCGTCGCGATGCGGTCACCTCCGGATCACTGAAACAGATGACCAACGGGTGGTACGTGTACATCGCGAACCCGGAGAGCGGCACGGTGAATCCGGAGCCGGTGGACATTCTCGCCCCCGCCGACCCCATCGAGGTGGCGACTTGCGACGAACAGCGAGCCGCCGTCTTCGCCTTCCACGGCTTGAGGGACCGGGGCGGTGAGGAGCCCCACCCCACCGGGCGCGAGCTCATCTGACGCGGGCGTGGGACAACCGCGGTGACCACCTCCGCCCCCGAAGGCGGGCGCCCCCACCGGTTCCCCGGACCCGTGGGTCACGGAGAACACGAGAACACGAGTGTGGACAGACCATGTTCCACCCATCTGCCGGATCCCGGGCCCCCGACCCCTGGACACTGGATGGCCGGCGGGTCATCACCGAATGGTGGTGTCGTGAGACGCTGCCCTTCGTGATCGCCAAGCTGCAATGTGTGGTGTTGGACTGTGCCGATCCCGTTGGGCTGTCCCGGTTCTACCGGGCACTTCTCGGTGGCGTCGTGAACCGGCCCGATCCGCGGTGGTCGCTCGACGACAGCTGGGCGACGCTGCACACCGAGGGGCTCGTGTTGGCCTTCCAGCGGGTGGAGAACCATCGGCCACCCCGGTGGCCGGACCCCGCTCGGCCCCAGCAGTTCCACCTCGATCTGGAGGTGGCGGACCTGGACCGAGCACAGGAGGAGGTCCTCGCTCTGGGCGCCTCACTGCTCGATGAGAGCGACGAACAGCGGAGTTGGCGCGTCTTCGCGGACCCGGCAGGCCACCCGTTCTGTCTCGTTCGGCATTGACGGCGGACAGCGCGGGGCGGCATCCCGGCCATGGAGGTCGGGCACCGCTACCGGACGCAGGGGCTGCTTTCGCGATGAGCCCCCACGGGGCGAGGAGGAAGTATCGACGCAGTCACCGTCGTTGTGCGGATCCGGTTGCGCCGTGAAGCATTCGGCTCGGCGGACGGACCCGTGGCGAGAACCGGTCGACCGCGGGCTCACGTCTCCGCAACAGGCGGGATCTCACTCTCCCACCGCAGTATCCGAATCAACCCGATCTGTGAAACACGACGCCGGCGACGCCCCACGAGGCAATCCCGGCGAGGCCCGGGACAAGAGAGCCGACCCCGGGAAAGGTGAAGGTTTGGTCGCGGCGCCGCGACCGAACCCCGCACCACTCGTCGCAGCCCCCGACCCGCCGTTCTCCCCTCGCCGGTCCCCCTCGCCGTTCCCGTGGTCCCGGCCGTCCCCGGCAGCCGGGACCACCGGTCAACCCACCGGACGCGTTCTCGGTCCCACCGCTGCCGTGAACGCCCCCGCCGCCAGGAACGCGACGGCGAGCACGGCCGCGACCCACTCCCCGGCATCGGCGAGCGGCCAGGCCCACGCCTGGAGCCCCGTTCCGTCCGCCCCGAACATCGCGCAGACCAGGGGAAACCCCACCACCCCGAGCGTGGCGGCCCGGGGCCCCCACAGTGCGTTCAGCAGCAGGGCGACCCCGAGATAACCGATCAGGTTGCGCGTCGCCGCGATGCCGTCGGAGCCGTCGTGCCACCACCATCCGGCGACGGCGGCCAGGGCCACGCACAGCACCGCCGTACCCAGAACCCCCGCGCGGTACCCGACCAACGGCCTCACGGCTCCCCGCTCCCGGGGGCCGGCGACCCGCTCCTCACCGCGCAGCCAGCAGACCACCGGCACCACGGGGATCAGGAACACCGCCGGTACCAGCACCATCATCTGGGCCACCGCGTTGGGCAGCCCCACCTCCGCCCGCGGCCCCGCCGCAGCCCATCCCGCGGTGAGCGCCGTGGCCACCGCGAAAACGATCAACGCCCGGGCCCGGATCCACCACCACACCGGTCCTCGTCCCCTCAGTCCGTGGCGGGCACGTCGAGCAGCGGCTCCGTCGTGCAGTCGTCCAGGGCGGTCCGGTTGTGCGTGAACCAGAGGTGTTGCTCCGGGGCGGGAAGCTCCGCCACACGCCGGGCCAACTCCACGTCCCGGGGCTCGAAGTACCCCGCCTGCTCCGGTCCCGCGGGATCTCCGCCCACCACGATCGTCAACCACGCCTCCAGCACCGGATACGCGTCCCCTCCCGGGAAGGCACCTCCCGCCCGCCACGCGCACTCCGGGGGTTCCGACGGCAGAAGTGCCTTCGGCAGGGCCTGGGCCACGTCCTCGGAGGACGGTTCCACCGACAACGGCAGATAGGTCACCCCGGGGTCCCAACGCTGGTTGCCGATCCGGGGCGGAACCTCGACACCCACCGCCGTCAGAGCGGCGTACGCCTCCGAGAACCGATCGTCCAGCCGTTCCCGGTGCGGCTCCTGCTCGGGCCACAGACACAGCTCGGGTGCCGTTCCCTCACACCGAAGCCCCTCCGCCCGGGGGCCCTCCGGCACCGCCTCCATGTCCCGCACCAACACCACCGCGCCCCCGAGCCCGACCGCCACCGGAATCAGCGCCGTCACCAGCGGAAGCACCCGCCGGCCGGTGTGGATCAGGAGGACCGCGGCGGCGGCCACACCCAGGGCGAGCAGCGCGGGCGCGAGACGCGCCTCGGCGGCGATCTCGGCGTCCACGACGCAGCACACCGTCATCCCACCACCGGTGAGGTGACGCAGCCAGTACGGGGTCATGGCGGGTGGATAGGCGACGACGACCCAGCTCACCACCACGACCAGGGCGAGTCCTCCGGCATGGGGGAGAGCCCGGCCCAGGACGTAACCCCCGGCGGTGAAGCCCACCAGCATCACGGCCCACATCGTGAGAACGGTGACCGGGGGAAGAGCCACGTTCCCAGCCTGGTGGACGACGACCGTCACCCCCGTCACCAGGCCGCCCCACCCCATGACCAGGACGGGCCACAGCGCCGCCACCGCGATCCGCAACCGGGAACGCACCGGCGCCCGCCCGGTGACCAGCCCCACCGTGGCGCGACGCCCCTCCCACGCGGCGACTCCCGCGCAGGCGGGGGCCAGGAACGCGAGGATCGGGCTCACCTGGCCGGCCCCCTGCCAGGGAGTCTCCGGCAGGTGCTCCATTCGTTGCGTGAAGCCGTACCAGGCGACCATCGGCCAGAGGATCAGGGCGACCCGGACCGCCGGTGTCGCGAGAAGACGACGCTTCGCCGTCCACCGCATGATCAACCCTCCGCGCCGCTCAGTACCCGGTACGCGTCTTCCGCGCGCCGGTGGGGTTCGCCGCCACCCGGGGCGTGGTCGAGGAACGAGGCCATGTCCCCGTGGAACCGGACCTCTCCGCCGCTCATCACGATCACGGTGGTGTAGAGGTCCGCCAGGTCCCGGCTGTCGTGCGTGGCGATGAGGAAGCGCACGCGATCCGACAGGCCGGCCATCAGGTCCCGCAGTACGCCGTACTGCACCGGGTCGAGTCCCGCCGTGGGCTCGTCCATGAGCACCACGTCGGCGTCGTGCACGAGCGCCTCGGCGATACCCACGCGCCGCATCTGACCCCCGGACAACTCCCCCGACGGCACGTCGGCCTTCTCGGTGAGGTTCACCAGGGAGAGCGCCCCGAGCGAGGCGGTCCACGCGGAGTCCCGGGACAAGCCCTTCAACCAACCGGCGTAGGCGACCTGTTCGCGAACGGTCAGGCCGGGCACGGCCGTGATGTTCTGCGGCATCCAACCCACCCGGCGCCGCCATGCCCGCAGATCGGCACGGTTGTCGGTACCGAGCCCGTCCAGCACGACCCGGCCCGACCACGGTCGCTCGGTGGTCGCCGCGAGGCTCATCAGGGTGGACTTCCCGGCGCCGTTGGGCCCGAGCAGAGCCACGTGGCCGGAACCGACCCGCAACGAGAGGTCCGCGAGGACGGGCCGGCCACGCCGGTAACCGAAGGAGCAGTGTTCGAAGTGAAAGGGCACCTGATCGTCTCTTGCGTCATGGGCGCGGGCCCGTGCCCATGAGTGACACGGGGTTCCGACATCGGAGCGGCGGTGGTGGGGGCATCGGGAGGACGGTCGGGTGAGGAAGCCGGAGACAGCGCTCCGGCCCGGGAGGGATGCCCACCTCCACCACGGGTGTAGAGAGTGATGTGTCGGTGGCGGAGTGTCAATGAGGATCTTCGTGAACCACAACACAGGACACGGAGAGTGATGATGGGAGGGTTGTTTGAGGGCGATCTCCTGTTCACGGTGACTTTTCGCGATGGCTCGAGGTGGGGCGGACTCCCTTACGGGCCGGGCCACAGTGTCATGTCCATGGTTCAAAGGGTTCTCCGGGGTGGAGCGACCGACCGGCTTCGGGATTGCGAACCACGATGGTGACGCCCTGTGTGGGAGACGGCCCGACACCGGTTCTCATCCTTCGAGTGGGCCGGAGGAGAGCGTTGTGAGGTCTCGTCGGTTTCCTTTAGTGTCCGTGGGGTTGCCATCCGTGGATCCGGGGGGATCGCGGGTGGACCGGACAATGGGGGTTGATGGGTCGTGGGGCGGGCGTCGGATTGGTCGCCGGTGGAGATGGGTTCGGATCCCACCCCGGGGGATCCGGATCGCATCGAGCGGCTGGGCAATGAACTCGATGAGTTCGCGGAGGACGTCTTCACCGCCCTGGGCAAGGTCCGTGCGATGGGCGAGGAGGGGGCGCTCGCGTCGTTTGTGGGGGAGAGCGCGGAGGCGTATCGGGATCGGTTCGACAAGCTGCCGCCCGACTTGGACAAGTTGCACACCTCCTACGACCTGGCGGCGCAGGCGTTGTTGACGTATGCGCCGAAGTTGCGGGAGGCGCAGGGGGATGCGGATCGGGCGTTGAATCGGGCGATCGAGGCCCGTGAGGAGCTCTCCACGGCGCAGTCGTGGTTGGAGCGGGCGACCTCCGCGCTGGAGGACGCCGAGGAGGCGGCGGAGCCGCCGGATGAGGGCGAGGTGGCCGCCGAGGTCCGCCGCGCCCTGACCGACGCGGAGAGGGACAAGGGCGACGCGCAGGCGGCGGTCACCGACGCGCGCGAGAAGCTGGATCTGGCGATCGCGCTGGCCGGTCAGGCGAAGGAGTTGCGCGAGGAGGCCGCCGCGAAGTGCAAGGCGGATCTGGAGGAAGCCTCCGAGGCCGGGATTCCGAATCGGAAGTGGTGGCAGAAGGCCGCGGACTGGGTGGTGGACAACTGGGACACCATCGTCGCCGTCGCCCAAGTGGTCGTCACGGTGCTCAGCATTGTGGCGTTGGTGTTGGGTGGGCCGTTGGTGTGGGGGCTGATCCTGGCCGCCTCACTGATCATCCTCGCGGACACCCTCATCGACTACGCCAACGGCGACGCGTCCCTGTGGGATGTCGGGTTCGCGCTGCTGGATTGCATACCCGGCGGGCGTCTGGCCTCCGCCGGGGCGAAGACCGCCACGTTGGGCATGGCGCGCGGCGCGCGGGGGCAGGGACGGCAGGTCCGCCAGGAGGGGCGTCCGGCGGCGGGGAAGAACACCTCCAAGGACCCGGTGGACTTCGCCACCGGCGAGGTCCTGCTCCCTGCCACCGATGTGGACCTGCCCGGCGTCCTGCCGCTGCTGCTGGAGCGCCACCATCTGTCCGGCTACCGGGAGGGCCGCCTGTTCGGCCGCTCGTGGTCCTCCACGCTGGATCAACGCCTGGTGCTGGAGGCCGACTCGGTCACCTTCCACGCCGCCGACTGCGCCAAGCTCCTCTACCCCGTCCCCACCGCCGATCCGGATGATCCGGTGATGCCGGTGGAGGGCCCCCGCTGGGCCCTGGCCTGGGATGGCCGGCCCGGTACGCCGCTGACCATTCACCAGCGCGAGAGTGGCCGCACGCTGCACTTCGCCCCCGTGCCCGGTGCGCCGGGCAACGAACTGCCCCTGGTGGCGATCAGCGACCGCAACGACAACCGCATCGAGGTGCGGTACAACGCCGCCGGTGAGCCGGTCGAGGTCACCCATTCGGGCGGCTACCGGATCGGGGTGGCGGTGGTGGACCGGCGCATCACCTCCTACCGCCTGCTCTCCGCGCCGGATGAGCCGGTGCTGTTGGCCTTCGACTACGACGACGCCGGGAACCTCGCACGGGTGTTCAACTCCTCCGGCCTGCCGCTTCGGCTGTGGTACGACGAGCAGGACCGGTTGATCCGGTGGGAGGACCGCAACCACACCTGGTACCGCTACGAGTACGACGAAGCGGGTCGGTGCGTCTTCGGTACCGGCTCCGGTCGGGTCTTCGAGTACCGCTACGAGTACGACACCACCAACCACCGCACCACCGCCCACGCGGCACGCGGTTACCCCACCGTCTACCAGTTCAACGCCGGCTTCCAACTCGTCGCCGAAACCGATCCCCTGGGCCACACCACCCGCCGCCAATGGGATCGCTACGACAACCTGCTCTCGGTCACCGATCCGCTGGGGCACACCACCCGCTACACCCACAACGAGCACGGTGACCTGACCACCGTTGTTCGCCCCGACGGCCATGAGATCCGGGCCGAATACAACGACTTGGGCCTTGCGACAGCGATCACCGAGGCCGACGGCACGATCTGGCGGCAGGAGTTCGACGACCGGGGCAACCGCACCGCTGTCATCGACCCGGCCGGGCACCGCACCGGTTGGACCCACCACTCCACCGGCGCCCCCGCCACCATCACCGACGCACTCGGCGCGACCACCCGCATCGACACCGACCCCGCCGGGCTGCCCGTCGCGGTCACCGACCCCCTCGGCGGGAGCACGGTCCTGGAGCGGGATGCCTTCGGCCGCCCCACCTCCATCACCGACCCCCTCGGCGCGGTCACCCGGATGGAGTGGTCGGTCGAGGGCAAGCCGGTGCGCCGCACCGACCCCCTCGGACACACCGAAACGTGGGAGTGGGATGCGGAGGGCAACTGCCTGACCCACACCGACGAAAACGGCGGCATCACCACCTGGACCTACGGCCCCTTCGACCTACCGGTCTCGCAAACCACACCTGACGGTGCGCGGTATGTCTTCACCCGCGACACCGAGTTGAACATCACCGCCGTCACCGCTCCCGACGGCCGCACCTGGACCTACACCCTCGACCCGGCCGGACGCACGGTCGCCGAAACCGACTACGACGGCCGCACCACCACCTGGCACCTCAACGCGGTGGGCCGCCCGGTTCGCCACATCAACCCGGCCGGACAGACCCTCACCCACACCTACGATGCCCTCGGCCGGGTGACTTCCACGGTCACCGACACCGGCGAGACCACCACCTGGACCCACGACACCGGTGGTCGGATCATTTCCGCCTCCTCACCGGGCGTGGAAATCTCCCGCACCCACAACCCGCTCGGAAATCTGCTGAGCGAGACGGTCAACGGCCACACCCTGACCCTCACCCTCGATCCGGTGGGCCACCCGCTCTCCCGCACCACCCCCACCGGTCACACCAGCCGATGGACTTATGACGCGGCCGGACGCCCGATCGGCCTGGAGACCGCCGGCCGTCACCTGGACTTCCACCGGGACGCCGCCGGTCGGGAGACCGAGCGCCGCATCGCCGGTGCCCTGAGTCTCACCACCGGCCACGACGCGGCCGGACGCACGGTCGAGCAGGCCCTCGCCGCCACCAGCAGTGGTCGGCGGCTGCACCACAAGCGCTGGACCCACCGCGCGGACGGCTATCCCACCGCCGTCACCGACGCCACGGGCACCACCACCCTCACCCTGGATGCCATCGGCCGGCCGACGAACCTGAGCGGCCCGGCCGGCACCGAGACCTACACCTACAACCCCACCGGCGACCAAACCGCCGCCACCGCCCCCGGCCTACCGGCCGACGCGGCCGGGGAGCGCGCCTACACCGGCACCCTCCTGGCCCGAGCCGGCCGCACCCGCTATGCGTATGACGCGGCGGGGCGGGTGATCCGCCGCACCGTCACCCGCATCTCCCGCACCCCCGACACCTGGCACTACACCTGGGACGCCCACGACCGCCTCACCCGCACGGTCACCCCCGACGGCACCGTCTGGACCTACACCTACGACCCCTTCGGCCGCCGCATCGCCAAACACCGCCACCACCCCGACGGCCACATCGCCGAAACCATCCGCTTCACCTGGCACGACACCACCCTCATCGAGGAACACCACACAGTGCACGAGGGCGCCGCGCCGGTTACCGTCACCACCTGGGACCACACCGGCCTGCACCCCCTCACCCAAACCACCCGTACCACTGCCGGCGACGCGGATCAGGACGAGATCGACCGCCGCTTCGCCGCCATCGTCACCGACCTCGTCGGCACCCCCACCCACCTCACCGACCCCGACACCGGCGAACTCACCCCCCTCACCCTGTCTC
>NZ_VKHS01000589.1 GCF_014141525.1 Streptomyces calidiresistens | reverse complement strand
TCCCCGGCCCCCTCTCCCCCTCTTCTCTCTCCTCTCCTCCATCTCCCTCCACGGGGCATTCACCGCGCTTCCATGCGAACCCGCCCGGGCGGCACGCCCCGCCGCAACCCGGCCACAAGCGGGTAACACCGGCCCGCCATCGGCCGGCAGGGCCCCGTCGGCTGCGTATCCTCTGGACATGCCGATACCCGCCACCACATCGCCGGTGCACGTCATCGGGGGCGGCCCCAGCGGCCTCGCCACCGCCGCCGCCCTGGTCCGGCGCGGCATCCGGACCGTCGTCCTGGAGCGGGGCGCCGAGCCGGGCACCTCCTGGCGGAACCACTGGGACGGGCTGCGCCTGCACACCACCCGCCGCTGGTCCTCGCTGCCCGGCCTGCCGATCCCCCGATCCGCCGGCCGCTGGGTCCCCCGTGACGAGTACGTCGCCTACCTCGAACGGTACGCCCGCGCCCATCGACTCGAACTGGCATGCGGCGTGGAGGTCTCCCGGATCGAGCCCCTCGCCGAGCCCGGGGACGCCGACGATTCCGGCGGGGTCCGGGACGGGGGGCGCTGGCTGCTGCGGGCCAACGGCGGCCGGGAACTGCGCGCCGCCGCCGTCGTCGTCGCCACCGGCGCCAACCGGGTGCCCCGGATACCGGCCTGGCCGGGGCTCGACGGTTTCACCGGCGAGTTCCTCCACGCCTCCGGGTACCGCACCGCCGACACCCTGACCGGGCGGGACGTCCTGGTGGTCGGCACGGGAAACAGCGGTGCCGAGATCGCGGCCGAACTGGCCGCGGCCGGCGCCGGTCGGGTCCGGTTGGCCGTCCGCACACCCCCGCACATCGTCCGGCGTTCCACCCTGGGCTGGCCCGCCCAGGCCTCCGCCGTGCTGTGCCGGCGGCTGCCGGTGGGCGTGGTGGACCGGCTCGCCGTGCCGATGACCCGCCTGGTGCCGAACCTGACCCGGTACGGCCTGCCGCGCCCGGAGAGCGGGCTGTACTCACGGGTCCGTGAGGGCGCCATCCCCGTGCAGGACGTCGGCCTGGTACGGGCGGTGCGCCGGCGGCTGGTGGAGCCGGTCGCGGCCGTGACCGGCTTCGAGGGCGACCGGGTGCTCCTCGCCGACGGCGGGTCCATCACCCCCGAGGTGGTCATCGCCGCCACCGGCTGGCAACCGGGCCTCGAGCCGCTGGTGGGGCACCTGGGAGTGCTCGACGACGCGGGCCGACCGCTCGCGGAGGGCCCGGAGGGTCCGCTGCCGCAGGCCCCGGGCCTGTGGTTCACCGGCTACACCCACCCCATCAGCGGCATGCTGAGGGAGATCGCCCGCCAGGCCCCCCGGGTGGCCTCGGCGGTGACGCGTGAACTGTACGAGCACCGCAGCGGGGAGAGCGGTCGCCGGGCCCGCCGGGCCGCCGCGCGGGCCGCGCGGGACGCCCGCGCGGCGGTGGCCGCCGGCGCCGACCCCCGGGTCATCCCGGCGCGGACCGGCGCCTCGGGTCCGGCCGTGGAGGGCCCCGCCGGCGGGAGCGACGCCGAGGACGCCCGGGACGCCGAGGACAGGAAAGGGGCACCCGGCGCCCCGGGGGATGCCCCGGCGCCCGTGCCGACCGCGCGGAACGAGGGGAGCGACCCGCCCCCGACCGGCCCGGACACCCCGGCCGTCCCCGACGGCGACTCCGTCACCGGTCCCGGATCCGTCGGCACCCCGGTGGAGCAGGCGACTGCGCCGGGCCCGGTCGGGGGCGCCCCGGACACCCCGCCGGCGGCCGTACCCCCCGCGGCGGACGACCCCGCCGCGGAGGACGGGAGGCCCCGGCCGGCCCCGACGGGTTGACGCGCCCCGCCGGCGGGCCCCGGCTCAGGTCGCGGGGGGCCGCCGGGACCCGGCCGGAATCCGCCGGTCCACCCGGTCCACCGGCCCTCCCGCCGAGCAGTCCAATTCGCACCAGATGCGTTTGCCACCGGGGTGGGGACGCCACCCCCAGCGGTGGGCGAGCGCCTGGACCAGTTCCAGCCCGCGCCCGCTGGTGTCCTCGTCGCCCGCCTCCCGGCGGCACGGGGGGCGCAGGGTGCGGTCCACGACCTCGATGCGGAGGACCACCGGTGCCCGCCCGGCGGCCGGCGGCCCGGAACCGTCCGTCGCCCCTTTCCCGCACACGGCGCAGCCGCCGGCCCCGACCGGCTCCACCGGGGCCCCGCGGCGCTCCCCGGTACCGACCGGCCGTCCCGCCCGCCCGCCGCCCGGTGAGGGGCGAACCGGTGGGTGACGATGGGCCGCCCCCGGCGCGGGGAGGATCTCCAGCCGCAGCACCGCCGACCTCCCGGTGTGCACGACGGCGTTGGTGACCAGTTCCGAGACCAGCAGCACCGCGGTGTCGATCAGGTCGACCGGGGGGTCGGGGAGACCCCCGACGAACCGTCGCGTCAACGCCCTCGCCCGGGAGACCTCCCCCGGATCGGTCCCGACCTCCAACCGCTCCTGCAGTTCCTGCACCGCTCACACCATCCGAACCGGTGGAATCCGCTCCCGGCACGCCCGAAAGCTCCCCGGGACCGCGCCACGGCGCGCGAATCCCGGGACGAACCAGCATGGTTGACGGAGGACCCGCACAACAAGCACTTCCGGGGTATTCCGGCGCAAAGGAGTACGACCCGGTGTGATGTGCGAGGCGCCCCGACCGTGCCCGAACGCCGGCCGCGCGCGGGGAACGCCCCCCGCGCGCGCGGGGCGCGGGCGGGACGGCGGGACGGCGGGACCGCCGGTCCGGCCTCAGGTCGGCAGCGGCTCCGTCGTGTCCCGGGCCGCGCTCTCCGGATCGGCGTAGTGTTCGAACAGTCGGAGCACCCCCAGGGCCGCCAGCACCCGATTGACGTGCGAGCCCTCGCCACCGGCCTCCGCCGGCAGGACGATGCGCAACCGGCCGGCGCAGGACCGCAGCAGCCGCCGGGCGGCGATCAGCACCCCCACCCCGGTGGAGTCGCAGAACCGCACCCCACTCAGATCGATGATCAGATCACGGCGCCCCTCGGCCACCGCGTCGTGCACCCGGCGACGCACCGTCGGGGCACTGACCAGATCGAGCTCTCCCTCGACCCTGAGCACCCACCAGGCGCCGAGTCGTTCCTCCCGTACCGTCAAGGTCACGTCCCGCAGCCCCTCTTCGCGATCGTCCGACACCCGGGACGAGCGGCCGCCCGCGGGCCCTTCGGTCACCGACCCCCGATCGAGGGCCCGCTTCGCCCATCGCGATGCCCGGTTTCGGGCTTCTCAAGCCTCCGGGAACACGCCGGGGCGCACATCGCGCCGGCACACCACCGATCGGACGGGGAATCGGGGCGCGGCGTGCCCACCGCGCGCCGATCGGACCGCCCGGTCCCCGGCACCGTCACCGCGTCTCACCGCGTCGGGCTCTCCCGCACTCTACGGCCGACCGGCCGGCGCCGCCGACGGGGGGCGGAATCCCCGGCGTGACCCGCCGGTGCGATCGCCCCTGCGCGCGCCGGGGCGCCCCCACCCCGGCGCGGGGACCCACCCCG
>NZ_VKHS01000588.1 GCF_014141525.1 Streptomyces calidiresistens | reverse complement strand
GGGGGACGCGGGGTGCTCCCGCGCCCCGGGGTGGGGAGGGTGACCGATCCCGAGCCGGATCAGTGCGCCTCCTCCAGCGCGCCCGCCAGGTAGGTGGCGGTCAGGACGGTGAAGACGTACGCCTGCAGGGCCTGGATGAACATCTCGAAGACCGTGATGATGATGGTCATCAGCAGCGAGGCGCTCGCGTAGACGGTGCCGAGGACGGTGCCGGCCATGTACCAGGCGCCGATCAGGAAGACCAGGATCAGGATGTGGCCCGCGAACATGTTCGCGAAGAGTCGGACCGCCAGGGTGAAGGGGCGGACGAAGACGTTGGAGAGCAGCTCCAGCGGCGTCAGGATGATGTAGATCGGCTTGGGCAGGCCGCCGGGGACGCAGAGGTTGCGGATGCCGCCGACGAAGCCGTTGCTCTTGAAGGTCACCGTCATGTAGGTGACCCACACGACCAGGGCGAGCGCGATCGGGTAGGCGATGATCGAGGTCACCGGCAGTTGCGCGAAGGGCACGATCGCCCAGGCGTTCATCACCCAGATGGTGAAGAAGAGCGAGACCAGCAGCGGGACGAACCGCTCCGCCTCCTTGCCGATCACCTCGCGGCCGATGCCCCGGCGCACGAAGTCGTAGAGCACCTCGGCGACGCTCTGGAGCTTGCCCGGGATCACCTTCGCCTTGCCGAAAGCGGCCCAGAAGAAGGTGATGACGACGATCGTGCTGATCACCGCCAGCAGCATCGCCTTGTTGAACTCGAAGACGAAGAGCCCGAAGTCGATCGTGAAGATCGGCTCGAACTTGAAGGACCACACCGAGGGCGCGGGGTAGCCGCAGTCCTGGAACAGGTGGCAGTCGGTCTCGAAGGCGAGCGTCTGGTCGCTATTCACCGCGAGCTCCTTCGGCATGACGCATGGATACGGCTACCTCGGGTGTCGGCGTGGCGGCACGCCACGGAACGGCACTGGACTGGGGTGGCGGGAGGACGGAGCCGACGGACGCGCGCGTGCGCGCCCGCTCCGGGTGGTCCGGGAGGGAAGCCGCGGCCGTCCCGCACGGCGCGCTTCCCGATGTCACCGGGCTTCCGGCGACGGACGATAGCAGCCCCGCGGAACGGGTCCGTATGCCGGCCCTCGGAACCGAACGCCCCCGTCCGCGGCTCACTCGCCGGCCTCCCGCCCCGGGGCCCCGGCGCCGGCCGGGGCATCGGTGGAGGAGTCGGCGGTCGGCACCACGTAGGGCGTCTTGACCTTGAGGTTGGTGCGGATCTGACCGATGATCCACGCGAACATGGCGACCAGGACGCCGGCGCCGAAGGCCGGGCCGTTCAGGAAGGTCGCGTCGCGCAGCAGGATCATCAGGACGAGCAGCACACCCACCTGGGTGATGTAGATGACCAGGGCCGCGGCCATGAAGAGTTCGGGCCAGCGGTGGCCGACCCGGGCGAGACCGAACTGACCCGAGGCGAAGAAGAGGAAACCGACGAGCACACCGAGGAAGACCCCGAGCGCGCCGGCTCCCCCGGCGGCGAGGGCACCGACGAGGATCGCGAGGGCACCGGCTGCGGCCGTGAAAAGAGCGGCGCCGCGGATGATCCGGGCGTCGTTGGGCTGCATGGGGAGGCTTCTCCGGCTGGCGTCGGGGAACGTCTGTCGTCTTCGACGGGGCGAGCGGAAGGGCCCGGCGATGGGGCCGAGTGGCCCTGCCGGCCGCGACTCGTGAACGGTATCACAAACTTTTTGATGAGGTCTTTACCCTCATCGTGTGCATGTTCTCACACCGGAGAGGTATGAGTTGGGGCTGTTCGGGTGACGACCGTTCGAATGGACGGCGCGTCCGCGACCACCCTTTCGGGGGATCGGTTCGGGGGATCGGTTCGGGGCCTCGCGAAGTGGTCACCCACGGCTTCCGGTGCTTCGGCGGGCCGGCACCGAACCGTGCCGATCGCCGAGGGCCGTCGCCCCGTTCGCCGAGCGTACCGGGCGCCCCGGGGTCTCCTCGGTACCGGGGGCCTCCACGTCGGTTCCGCCCTCCCCCGGGTCGGGTTCCCCCGGGTCGGCCGCCGCGTCCGCGGCGGTTCCCGCGCGGTCCTCCCCCGCCTCCTCACCCCCGGTCGGCGCCGGCGCCCCGCCCTCGGTGTCCGCCGCGCCGCGGGCCTCGGCGCCGCCGGCGGTGTCCGCGTCCGGGGTGCCGCCGGGGCCCTCGCCGTCCGCCCGCGGCCCGCGCGCCGGGACGACCCGGCGGTAGCGCGGCGGCACCAGCCGCTCGGCCCACGGCGGCACCCGGGGCGAGAACCGGGGCAGCAGCAGCACCAGCAGGCCCAGCGCGCTGAGCACCACGATCGTCGGCACCACCAGCACCGTGTCCTGCTGCACCGACCACCAGATCGCGCCGAAGGCGATCAGCGCCGCCCAGAAGTACATGATCAGCACGGCCCGGCTGTGCGAGTGCCCGATCTCCAGCAGCCGGTGGTGCAGGTGACCCCGGTCGGCGGCGAACGGCGAGTGCCCGCGCCAGGTGCGCCGCACGATCGCCAGCAACAGGTCCGCCACCGGGACCGCGATGATCGTCAGCGGCAACAGCACCGGGATGTAGACCGGCACCATCTCGATGACCGTGGCCCGCACCGAGCCGGTGAACAGCTGCATCCGGTCCGGGTCGACCTGGCCGGTGATGGAGACCGCGCCGGCGGCCAGCACCAGGCCCAGCAGCATCGACCCCGAGTCCCCCATGAAGATCCGCGCCGGATGCATGTTGTGCGGCAGGAAGCCCAGGCACATGCCCATCAGCACCGCCGCGAACAGTGTCGCGGGCGCCGCCGCCTCGATGCCGTGGCCGTACCAGAGGCGATAGGCGTACAGGAAGAACGCCGCGGCGGCGATGCACACCATGCCCGCCGCCAGCCCGTCGAGGCCGTCGACGAAGTTCACCGCGTTGATGGTGATGACCACCAGCGCCACCGTGAGCAGGGTGCCCTGCAACGGGGTCAGCGCCACCACGCCCACCCCCGGCACCGGCAGCCACAGGATGGTCAGTCCCTGGAAGACCATCACGGCCGCCGCGATCATCTGGCAGCCCAGCTTGACCAGGGCGTCCACGCCCCACTTGTCGTCGAGCACGCCCAGCAGCCAGATCAGCCCCGCCCCCGCGAGCAGGGCGCGGGGTTCGTCGGAGAGCCGGAAGACCTCCCCGATGTTGCTCAGCTGGGAGGCGGCCAGCAGGCCCGCGCACAGACCGCCGAACATCGCGATGCCGCCCAGCCGGGGGGTCGGCTCGCGGTGCACGTCCCGGGCGCGGATCGGCGGCACGGCACCCGCGGCGATGGCGAACTTGCGCACCGGGCCGGTCAACAGATACGTGACGGCCGCGGCCACGCAGAGCGTCAACAGGTACTCGCGCACGAACTCTCCCGGGTGTGCTCCAACCTCAGGGCCAACACCCTAGTGTCCCGGCGGGACCGCCGGTTCCGCACGACCGGCGGCCGGGAGGCCGCCGGACGGCCCGCCGCGGTCATCCCACCGCGTCCGGCGGGGTCCGGGGC
>NZ_VKHS01000587.1 GCF_014141525.1 Streptomyces calidiresistens | reverse complement strand
GACAGCGGCGGCGGGTGCGGTCGTCATGGGGGGATCATGCGAACGGAGCGGGCTCCGCGGGCGGGTGCCCGTGCTACGTTCGGCGGATGGCTGATTCGGTCGCGCTCGATGCGGTTGACCTGGGGATCCTGCGGCTGTTGCAGAACGATGCGCGGATGACCTACCGCGAACTCGCCGCCGCCGTGGGGGTCGCCCCCTCCACCTGCGTGGACCGGGTGCGGCGGTTGCGACGCGGCGGGGTGATCCTGGGACACACGCTGCGGTTGGACCCGGCGCGGCTGGGCCGTCCCCTGGAGGCCCTGTTGTCGGTGCAGGTACGGCCCCACCGCCGGGAGGTGATCGGGCCGTTCGTGGAACGGGTTCGGCGGTACCCGGAGGCGCGGGCGCTGTTCCACCTCTCCGGCCCCGACGACTACCTGGTCCACGTGGCGGTGGCCGGTCCGGCGGAGTTGCAGCGGCTGGTGGTGGAGGGGTTCACCGCCCGCCGGGAGGTGGCGCGGGTGGAGACCAGGCTGGTGTTCCGGCAGTGGTCCTGCGGGCCGTTGCTGCCGCCGGACGACATCGGCGAGCCGTACGGGGACGCGGGAACGCCCGGCGGGGGGTCCGAGGGCGCGCCACCGGCCCCGGAGGGAGGGGACCGAAGGGTTGCGGGAGGATCACGACAGGATTCTCGCGCCGTTCGGTGATGACGAACCGGGCCCCGGCATACCAGGATGGGGCCATGTCCGATACCACGCACGACCTGCTGCCCCGTCAACTGGCCGACGCCCACCTCGACGCGTTGGTCGAACTGAATCCGCTGATCGGCACCTACCTCGGCATCCCGGGGACGGCGGACCGGCTGCCCGACCTCTCCCCCACCGGCCTGGAGGCCGTCGCCGAGCTCAACCGGGGGACGCTGCGCCGGCTGGAGGCGGCCGAGGCCCTGCCCGGTGCCGACGACGACGCCGAGCGGCGCTGCGCCCGTCTGCTGCGCGAGCGGTTGACCGCCGATCTGGCGATCCACGACGCCGGCGAGCGACTGCGGGAGATCAACAACCTCTTCTCCCCGGTGCACGACATCCGCCAGGCGTTCACCCTGATGCCCGTGGCCTCGGAGGAGGACTGGGCGGCGGTGGCGCGCAGGCTGGCGGCGGTGCCGACGGCCCTGGAGGGGTACCGGACCTCGCTGGCGACCGGCCTGGACCAGGGGCTGCTCGCGGCGGAGCGACAGGTGCGGACCGTGGTGGAACAGTTCGGCGAGTGGGTGGGCGGGGACACGGGCGGCGGCTGGTTCGCCGACTTCGTCGCCAAGGGACCGGACTCCCTGCGCGCCGAACTGGACGAGGGCGCGGCGGCGGCCGGCGCGGCGGTGGCCGCCCTGCGCGACTGGCTGCGGGACACCTACGCCCCGCGCGCGGCCGGCGTGCCCGACGCGGTGGGCCGGGAACGCTACGCCCGCTGGGTGCGGCAGTGGAACGGCACCGACCTCGACCTGGACGAGGCGTACGCCTACGGCTGGGCGGAGTACCACCGGCTGCTGACGGAGATGCGGCGGGAGGCCGAGCGCATCCTGCCGGGGGCCGGGCCCTGGGAGGCCCTGCGGCACCTGGACTCGCACGGGGACGTGGTCGAGGGCGTGGAGGAGGTCCGCGACTGGCTGCAGCAGCTCATGGACGAGGCCATCGGGGCGCTGGACGGCACCCACTTCGACCTGGCGCCGGAGGTCCGGCGGGTGGAGTCGATGATCGCCCCGCCCGGCAGCGCCGCCGCCCCCTACTACACCGGTCCGTCGCTGGACTTCTCCCGGCCGGGGCGCACCTGGTTGCCGACGATGGGCGAGACCCGGTTCCCGATCTACGACCTGGTCTCCACCTGGTACCACGAGGGGGTGCCGGGGCACCACCTGCAGTTGGCCCAGTGGGTGTACGTGGCCGATCGGCTCTCGCGCTACCAGACGACCATGGGGATGGTGAGCGCCAACGCCGAGGGGTGGGCCCTGTACGCCGAGCGCCTGATGGACGAGTTGGGGTTCCTGACCGATCCGCAGCGCCGGCTGGGGTACCTGGACTGCCAGATGATGCGGGCGGTGCGGGTGATCATCGACATCGGCATGCACCTGGAGTTGGAGATCCCGGCGGACTCGGGCTTCCACCCGGGGGAGCGGTGGACGCCGGAACTGGCGCGGGAGTTCTTCGGGGCGCACAGCAGCCGGTCGGCGGAGTTCGTCGACAGTGAGCTGGTGCGGTACCTGGGTATGCCGGGGCAGGCCATCGGTTACAAGCTGGGCGAGCGGGTCTGGCTGCGGGGCCGGGAGGCGGCCCGGGCGGCGCACGGCGAGGCCTTCGACGCCAAGGCCTGGCACATGGCGGCGCTGTCGCTGGGGTCGCTGGGCCTGGACGACCTGGAGGACGAGCTGTCCGCGCTGTGAGGCGGGGGTCCCCGCGGTCCCGGCGCATGCGCCGGGACCGCGGAGGCCACCGCGCCGGGACGCGGGGCGCCTCGGGTCACACGGGCTCGGGGCCCCGCAGTCGCAGGCCGGATCCACGACGGCCCTTGGTGATCTCCAACTGGACGGGGACGCGGGAGCGCAGTTCGGCGACGTGGCTGACGATCCCGACGCTGCGGTTGCGTTCGCGCAGGGAGTCCAGCACGTCCAGCACGTCGTCCAGGGACTGCTCGTCCAGGGTGCCGAAACCCTCGTCCACGAAGAGGGTGTCCAGCCGTACCCCGCCGGCCTCCTCCGCGACCACGTCGGCCAATCCGAGGGCGAGGGAGAGGGAGACCAGGAAGGATTCGCCGCCCGACAGGGTGGCGGTGTCGCGCCGGCGGCCGGTCCACCCGTCCACCACGTGCAGGCCCAGTCCGCTGCGGCCCCGGCCGCTGCGGATGTCGGTGTGT
Organism: Streptomyces calidiresistens; assembly: GCF_014141525.1. GTDB lineage: Bacteria > Actinomycetota > Actinomycetes > Streptomycetales > Streptomycetaceae > Streptomyces > Streptomyces calidiresistens. The sequence goes on along the minus strand of NZ_VKHS01000587.1, from coordinate 673 downwards.
TCCAGCAGGTAGCGGCCGGCGGTCATCCGGTCCAGGCGGGCGCCGGCGACGGCGGCGACCTGTTCCAGGCGGGCGGCCAGCACGTAGGTCTCCAGCCGCATGCGATAGGCGTTCTCCCCCGCCGTCCCGGCGGTGAGGCCGGCCAGCAGGGTCAGTCGCCGGCTCTCCTCCCGCCGGGGGGCCAGTTCGCGGACGCCGGTCGCGACGGCCCGGGAGAGCGCCTCGATGTCGGTGACCCGGGCCCGGGCGGTGTCCGCCGCCGCGGCGGCGGCGCGCCACCGCGCCTCGCTCGCGCGCAGCTCCGCCCCGGTGAGAGCGGGGTCGGGCGCGGGGTCGTCGACCGTTTCCCCGGCCGGGGGGTGGAGGTCGGGGTCGGCGAGGAGGGCGTCGACGGCCGCGCGGCGCCGGTCGTGATCCTCGACGCGCCGGCGCAGCGCGGTGCGGGCGTCCGGGGTGAGGACGGCGGCCCGCGCCGCGTCCGCCCGGGGGAAGCCGGCCCGCCAGACCGCCTCGGCGAGACGGTCGTCGGCCAGCTTGAGGTGTTCGGCGGTGTCCCGGACGGCCCGGACGGCCGGGGCGGCGGCGGCGAGTGCCTCCGCCCGGCGGGTCAGCAGGTCGGCACGGGCCCCGGGGTCGCCGGGGTCCTCCGGGTCGCCGGGGGAACGGGGGGTCT
>NZ_VKHS01000586.1 GCF_014141525.1 Streptomyces calidiresistens | reverse complement strand
CTCGTCTACGCCCCCGCCCCGCCGTGGCCCGGCGAGGAGGACCGCGCCGCCCACCGCAGGCCCCGCAGCCGGGGCCGGGTGGCCGCCCTGGCGGGCGGGGCCGTCGCCGCGGTCGTCGGCTGCACCGCCGTGGCGGCCTCGCTGATCGGCGGACGCGCGGGGGACGACACCGCCGAGCGGGACATCGACCCCGGTCCCAGCCTCGCCCTGCCCGACGGCCAGGGCGCCCCCGACGTGGACGAGGAGACGACCGCGCCGGAACCGACCGAGGCCGTCACCGAGGAGACCACCCCGGTGGCGGCCCCCGCCCCGGTCGTCACCGGGTCCGAGCCGCCGGTGGAGGAGCCCGTCGCCGAGGAGGCGGAACCCGAGCCGCCGGTCGAGGAGGCCGAACCGGAACCCGAGCCGCCGGTCGAGTCCGCCGCCCCGCCGTCCGAGGAGCCCGAGCCGGAGACGACCCTGGTCGAGCCCGAGGTCCTCTCCATGGGGGACAGCGGCCCCGCCGTGCGGGACGTGCAGGAGCGCCTGGGCCGCCTGGGCGACCACTTCCGGGTCCCCGTCACCGGGACCTACGACCAGGCCACCTTCGACTCCGTCGCCCGGTTCCAGGACTGGTTCGGTGTCTGGAACCGTCAGGAGCGCGGCGTCTACTGCGAGTTGACCCGCGAACGGCTGGAGGCCGTCACGAGCCGCGGCCGGGGATGGGGCGGTCGCTGAGGGCATCCCCCCTCGGACCCCCGGCGCCGGCGCCCGACCGGTCCGGACCGCCGGGACCGTTCGCGGCGAACCGCACCGGGGCCCCGAAGGCGGCCCGTCGCGTGGCCCGTCGCAGGGCCCGCAGCACCGGCCCGCCCGCGACCAGCACCAGCGCCGTCGTGAGCACCGCCCGGGGCACGTCCCACCCCAACGAGGTGGCGAGCACGTACGCCAGGTACCGGTGGAGGTTCTCCACCAGCGGGTCCCCGGGGACGAAGGAGATGCCGCTCGCCATCCCCGCGATCCACGGCCATCCCTGAAGGTTCATCGCCAGGCCGTAGAGCAGGGAGGCGAGCGCGCCGTACCCGGCCAGCATCACCACCTCGGCCCGGCCGCGCAGTCGATCGGGGGCCGGGAGCAGCCCCGCGCCCAGGGTGAACCAGCCCAGCGCCAGCATCTGGAACGGCAGCCACGGCCCCACCCCACCGGTCACCAGTGCGGAGGCGAACATCGTCACCGCCCCCAGCACGAAACCGAACGCCGGACCCAACACCCGCCCGGCGAGCACCATCAGGAAGAACATCGGTTGCAGCCCGGCCGTACCCGCGCCCAGCAGCCGCAGGGCGGATCCGGCCGCCGCCAGCACCCCGAGCACGGCCACCGCCTTGGCGCCGGCGCCGTGCTCGGTGACGGCGGCCAGCAGCACGGCCAGCAGCAGCGGCAGCAGCAGGGCGAACAGCCAGGGGGCGTGCGCGCCGTACGCGACGCCGAAGGATTCCGAGGCCATCAGCGGCCAGCCGAACCCGGCCGCGCCCACCGCGCTCACCAGGAACAGCGCCGTCGTCGAGCGCGGGGACCAGCGCAGCGGGCGCGTCCCGGCGGCACCGGCGGCGGTCACGACCCGCCCCCGGCGGGACCCGCGCCCCGGTGCTCCCGGGCGGTCCGCGTCCGCCGACGGCGTCGCCACCACCGGGGACCGTGACCTCCCGCGCCCTCCAGCCCCGGCGCCCCGGTGGCCGGGGCGCCGGATGCCGGGCCGGCGTCGGCGGGGACCCCCGGATCGCTCCCCGCACGGACATCCGTCGGCCCGGTCGGCCCGGTCGGCCCTGTCGGGGCCCCGGCCTCCCCGGAGAGGACGGCGCGCACCCCGGCCGGAGTCAGCGGCCCGACCGCCCCCAACACCTTCGCCACCTGCGGGGAGAAGGTCGGGGAGGCCACCACCACCTCGGCGGTGGGGCCGTCGGCGACGACCTCCCCACCGGCCAGCACCACCACCCGGTCGGCCGCCTCCGCCGCCGACTCCACGTCGTGGGTGGCCAGCACCACGGCGTGCCCCTCGGCCGCCAACTCCCGCACGATCTCCACCAATCGCGCCTTCGCCGCGTGGTCCAGCCCCCGGGTGGGCTCGTCCAGCAGCACCAGGGGCGGTCGGGCGGCCAGGACCACGGCCAGCGCCAGCGCCAACCGCTGCCCCTCGGACAGGTCCCGGGGATGGCTGTCGTCCGCGATCCCCGGCAGCAGTCGGGAGAGCAGACCCCGACAGGTGCCGTCGGGGGCCCCGGCGTCCGCGTCGGCCGTCGCGCACTCGGCGGCGACGGTCTCCGCGTACAGCAGGTGACGCGGATCCTGCGGCACCAGGCCGACCCGGCGCAGCACCTCGGCCGGCCGGGCCCGGTGCGGCTCCAGGTCGGGATCCCCCGCGCCCGTGCCCACCAGGATTCCGCCGCCCGCGGGCGGGTGGAGGCCCACCAGGGAGCCCAGGAGCGTGGACTTCCCCGAGCCGTTCCGCCCCATGAGGGCGATCACCTCGCCGCCGCGCACGGTGAGTTCGGCGCCGCGCAGCACCTCCCGCCGGCCCCGGCGCACGGACAGTCGCCGGACCGTCGCCAGGGGTGGCCCCACCGTCTCCCGCGTCGCCGACGGGCGGGCGGCGGCCCCGGCCGCGGTCAGCCGTTCGCGGAGCGGCCCGGCCAGCCGGCGGGCCGCGCGCACCGACAGCGGCGGCGGACTCCACCCGGCGACCTCCGCCAACTCCACCACCGGCGGGCGCACGGGCGACCGCGCCATGAGCGCGGCCGGCTCCCCCAGCTCCGCCGGGCGGCCGTCGCCGGGCAGCAGGAGCAGCCGGTCGGCGTACTGCACCACCCGCTCCAACCGGTGCTCCGCCATCAACACGGTGGTTCCCAGGTCGTGCACCAGGCGTTGCAGCACGGCCAGCACCTCCTCGGCGGCCCCCGGGTCCAGGGCGGAGGTCGGCTCGTCGAGCACCAGCACGGAGGGGTGCACGGTCAGCACCGACCCGATGGCGACCCGCTGCTGCTGCCCGCCGGAGAGGGTCTCCAGGGGACGATCGCGCACCTCCTCGAGCCCCAGCAGGTCGAGGGTCTCCTCGACCCGGCGCCGCATGGTCGCCGGGGGGAAGCCCAGCGACTCCATGCCGTACGCGAGTTCCTCCTCCACCGTGCCGGTGACGAAGTGCGCGAGCGGGTCCTGGCCCACGCTGCCCACCAGGTCGGCGAGGTCGCGCGGCCGGTGCGTGCGGGTGTCGCGACCGGCGACGGTCACCCGGCCGCGCAGCGTGCCACCGGTGAAGTGCGGGACGAGGCCGGAGACGGTGCCCAGCAGGGTCGTCTTCCCGGCCCCCGAGGGTCCCACCAGCAGGGTGAGTTCGCCCTCGGGCACGGTGAGGTCCAGGCCGTCGAGGACGGGGTGGTCGGCGCCGTCGTGGAGGACGGACACCTCGGAGAAGGTGATCACGGGCGGTGCTCCGGTTCGGGTTCCCCGGTACGGGGGCGGGATGGATCCGTGCCGCCGACCGCGTCCCGGGTCGGGCGGGCCCCGGCGGGACGGGGGCGAGG
>NZ_VKHS01000585.1 GCF_014141525.1 Streptomyces calidiresistens | reverse complement strand
GTGACGCGGTGATCCCTTCCGTCCGACCATCCGGGGAACGGGTGGCCGGGGCGGTGAAACCCCAGGTGGAATGGGTGCGGGAGGGGTGCTCGGGAGGTGTGACGGGTCCCGGGGCGATCGTCGGGGACGGTTCCGGCAGGGGAGTTCGAATGATCGTTCATCGAAATATTTCCGATACCGCGAAAAGTGTTTCGGGGGCGTGACGAAGGGGATAGCATTCAGCAACATGGGAGCGCTCCCAAACCGGATACCCCACAGCCGGAAAACGGAGACCGCACAGTGAATCCTCAACCTCGCACGACGGCCCCCGGATGGCGGGCCCGCCTCGCGGCGCTGTTCTCGGCCGCGCTGCTCTGCCTCATCCCGTGGGCCGAGCCGGCCGCGGCCCACGGTTCGATCGTGGACCCGGCCGCCCGTAACTACGGGTGCTGGCTGCGCTGGGGCCACGACCACCTGAACCCCAACATGGCCAACCAGGACCCGATGTGCTGGCAGGCCTGGCAGGACAACCCCAACGCCATGTGGAACTGGAACGGCCTCTACCGCGACAACGTGCGCGGGAACCACCAGGCCGCCGTGCCCAACGGGCAGCTGTGCAGCGGCGGCCGCACCGAGAACGGCCGTTACCGCTCGATGGACGCCATCGGCAACTGGCAGGCCACCGACATCAACAGCAACTTCACCGTGCGGCTGTACGACCAGGCCAGCCACGGCGCCGACTACTTCCGGATCTACGTCACCCGGCAGGGCTTCGACCCCACCCGTCAGGCCCTGAACTGGAGCGACCTGGAGCTCGTCCGGGAGACCGGCCGCTACGCCCCGGCCCAGAACATCTCCATCAACGTCAACGCCCAGAACCGCAGGGGTCGCCACATCGTCTACACGGTCTGGCAGGCCTCCCACATGGACCAGACGTACTACTTCTGCAGTGACGTGAACTTCCGCTGATCCGGCGGGGTTCGCACCCCGGTGCCCTCCGGCACCGACGCCCCACGACCCGGCCCCGGTGGACGCCCACACGTCCGCCGGGGCCGGGCCCGTCACGGCCGGGGGACCCGGGAGGGCCACGAGGGGATCAGGCCAGGGACCGGTCGTCCCTGGCCGTGGTCAGGGCCCAGATGACGAAGGCGTAGAACGCGATCGCCACGACGGACCACAGGGGGTAGTACGGCAGGGACAGGAAGTTGGCGACGATCAGCACCGCCGCCACCACCACCGCCGCCATCCTCGCCCACGTCGCCCCGCTGAACAGGCCGAGGGCGACCGCGATCACCGCGATGCCGGCGATCAGGTGGATCCACCCCCAGCCGGTCAGGTCGAGGGAGAAGGTGTAGTCGGCGGTCGCGACGAAGACCTCGTCCTCGGCTATCGCCATCACGCCGCGCAGGGCGTCGAAGAAGCCCGCGACCAGCATCATCACGGCGGCGAAGAGGACGACGCCACCGGCGAGGACCTCGCCGCGGGGTGAGCCGGTACCGCGCCCCGCGCGGCCGGTGTGTTCGGTGCGGGTGTCGTGGGACCCGCGGGTGTCGTGGGAAGACGCCATGGTTCGGCCTCCGTTCGAAAGCGGTGGGAGCCCCGTCCCGACGGGTCGGGGTCTGTGGTGTCCCCCCGGTGCGGCCGTGTCCGATTCATCACCTTTGTCATCTTCGTCGTTCGTTCCCATGCTTGCGCTTTTCGGGCGTGTCCGCCACGCGGGGACGGCCGTCACCCGCCGAGGACGGCCGGACCGCGCCCCGCGCGCACGTGGGCGGGGAACGCGTCCGGGCCGCACCGCACCTCCCGCCACCCCGGGCCCTCCAGCGGTGGACCGTTCACCAGCGGCTCCCAGCGCCCCTCCGGCACGTACAGCAGGCGGCGCCCACCGGGTTCGAGGATCGGCGCGACCAGCACGTCCGGCCCCAACAGGTACTGCAACCCCGCGTCACGGGCCGCCCGGTCGCCGGGCAGCGCCAACGGCATGGGGCGCATCAGCGGCAGGTCCCGCCGGGCGGCGGCCACCAGGTAGGGGCGCAGGCGGGAGCGCAGCCGGCAGGCCTCCAGGGCGGCGCCCCGGAAGGGCTCGGGATACGCGGTGGGCTCGCGCCGCCCCATGCCGTGGAAACGGGTCAGCGGGGAGAACGCCGCCCACTGCGCCCACCGCCCGTACAACTCGGGCTCCACGTCGGCCGCCACCGCGTCGGGGGTCATGGAGGCCCGCAGCTCCTCCGCCCGCCGGTGGGAGGCGGGGGTCCAGTAGCCACCGGCGTCGTGCGTGACGACCGAGAAACCGCTGAGCGCCATCGACAGCAGGGCCCGCAGGGTGGAGACCATGCCGCTCCAGGTGGAGGGCGTGTCCCCCGCCCAGTGGGCCGGGAGGCGCTGGGAACCGGCGGTGCCCGATCGCGAGAGCGGCAGGAAGTCCGCGCCCCGCGCCCGGCGCCCGGCCTCGTGGACCGCCTCCAGGTAGAACAGGCCGTAGGTGTTGCGGCGTTCGACGCCGGTGCTGCCGTCGGCGAAGACCGCCCCGGCCGGGATCTCCTCGCCGAAGTCGGCCATGACGGCGGCGTTGCGCTCCTCCCGCAGGGAGCGGGCCAGGCGTTCGCACCACCACTCGCGGGCCACGGGGTCGAGGAAGTCGACGAGCAGGGTCTCGGGGTTGTCGGAGGTGGCGATCGGCCGGCCGTCCGCGCCGCGCACCAGCAGGCCCCGGGCGGTCAGCTCATCGGCGAGGGGCGTGCCGCGCCGCACGTAGGGGTTGATCCACAGGCTCACCCGCACGCCCCGGTCGATCAGGGGGCGGGCCCAGTCACGGGGAAAGCGGTCCCGGGCCGGACCGGCGCTCCAGGAGGCGGTGTCCAGGACGTTCTCGTCGAGCCACTCGTCCACGTGCACGACGTCCACGGGGCAGCCGGCGGCGTCGAGTTCGTCGACGGTGGCGATCACCTCCCCGGCGGTGAAATAGGAGCTGCGGCTCATCCACACGCCGAACGCCCAGTCCGGCACCGACCCCGGCCGGCCGGTGAGGGCGAGGTAGCGGCGCAGCAGGTCGGGCGCGTCACCGGTGAGCAGGAAGAGATCGAGGTCGTCGCCGAGGATCTCCACCCGGGCGGCCTCGCCGTGGGTGGCGCCGAGATCGGCGGTGACGGGGCCGCCGCCGTGGCCGAACAGGCCCCAGCCCGCGTCGGACCACAGGAAGGGCACGTTGAGGTAGGCGGAGTCGCGACCGGCGGCGCGGTTCTCCTCGACGTTGCGCAGCCTGCGGTGCCGCCCGCGCAGATCGGGCCCCTGGTAGCTCTCACCGCCCCCGTACACCGCGACGTCCGGCGCCAGGTGGATGGTCTCCACCCATCCGGCGGGCCGGCCGGGCGCGGCGGACCGGCGACCGGCGTGGAAGGGGACGGTGTCCCCCTCGGGCTCGGAGAAGCGACCGAAGGAGCCCAGCCGCAGCCCCTGCGGGGCCCCCTCACCGCCTTCGGGGCCCCCGGGCCGGCCGGTCTCCCAGAAGGCCTCCACGCCGGGGCCGGTGATGGCGGTGCCGCCGGGGACCGGGGACAGGCGGGCGGGTCGGTGTGGGAGGTCGCGCAGGACGGG
>NZ_VKHS01000584.1 GCF_014141525.1 Streptomyces calidiresistens | reverse complement strand
GGCGGGGTTGGGGAGGGCCGGCGGCCCTCCCCGGCCCATCGGCCGCCCGACCTCTCGCCCGCCGTCCGGGCCGGCGGGCCGGTCGTTCACGGCCGGGCAGGCGAGGCGAGCGCCTCCGCCAGCCGGCGGCCGAGGCCGGCCGCCGAAGCCGGGTTCTGCCCGGTGATCAGCCGTCCGCTGACCACGACGTGCGGCTGCCGGTCCGGGGCACACGAGTAGACCGCCCCGTTCTCCCGCAACGCGTCCTCGAGGGAGAAGGGCACCACGGTGTCCAGCCCCCGGGCGGCCTCCCCCTCGTTGGAGAAGGCGGTGACGGCCCGCCCGGAGAGCAGCCGGGTGCCCGACGAGAGCCGCACGTCGAGCAGCGCCGCCGGACCGTGGCAGATGGCGGCCACCACGCCGCCCGCCTCGTACACCGCGCGGAGCAGGTTCTGCAGCGCCGGATCGCCCCGGAAATCCCACATCGTGCCGTGACCGCCCACGCAGTAAACGGCCCGGTACCGGCCGGGGTCGGCGTCCTCGATGCGGGGACAGCGATCCAGGAGAGCCCCGCCCGCGGGGTCGGTGAGGAAAGCCCGGTGCTCCCCGTTCCCGGGGTCATGGCCGATCATGGGCGGACGGCCGCCGCGGATGGACACGAAATCCACCGTGTGCCCGGCGGCGCGCAGGATGTGCCAGGGCTCGACGGTCTCCCCCAGGTGGAACCCGGTCGGACGTCCGGTCGTGCCGAGGGTTCCGTGGCTGGTCAGTACGGTCAGGATGCGGTGTCCGGCAGGCGCGGACATGGCGACTCCCCCTCGCTCGTGTCTGGGTTGCTGTCGGTTGTCGGGGCTCGGTCGTGGTGGGGTCGTGGTGGGGCCGTGGTGCCGTGGCGGCCCCGGTCGGGTCCGTCCGGCGCGGGCGCGGTACACCGGCTTCGCGGCCCCGCGAGGTCGGAACCGGGGCGGATGCCGCGAACCGGCCGAGACACCCCGCGACGGCCGGCACGCGGGCAGAGAGCCGCCCCGGGGCGCGGCGCGGTGGCTCCGGCTCCGGGGCGGCTCGGGACGGCCGTGGACGGTGATCAGGCGGCCGCGGGGACGAGCGCGTGGAGATCGTCCAGGTGAAGCGGGCGCAGGGAGAGCCGCTCGGCCTCGGCCCGGTGTTCCGGGGTCTGGTAACCCCACTGCGCCCAGCGGACGTGCGCTCCGGTGGCCGCGACACGGACCGCGTTGGCGAGGTTGTCGTCGATGAAGGTCACCCGCTCCGGGGCGAGGCCCCGGCGTGCGGCGATCTCACGGACGGCCTCCTCCTTGCGGCCACACTCGCCGAACACCTCGGCCACCGTGCGGCGCAATCCGTGATGGTCGAGGATGGCGTCCACGGAATCGGCGTCCTTCGCGGTGACGATGACGACGGATCCGCTGTGGCGCCGCAGCAGTTCCGCGATCCCGGGATAGAGCCGGTGCAGGTCCAGCCAGAACTCCGGTTCCCGCGTCCGGAACCACGTCCGCGCCTCGGTGGCCCGGTCGGTGAAGCGCCGTACGTCGTCCGCCGGCAGGCTCGCGAACAGCCGGTCGAAGCCCGCCTGCGAGGTGATGGCCGCCGACTCGGGCGCGTGGGCGACCACGAAGTGGTCCAGTAACCGCGAGTAGTCCCGCACCGTGCGGAACCGCTCGACGAACTCCTCCGGCAAGGCGTCCACGTGCTCCGCTCCGGAGAGCGAACGGTCGAGTGGGTGGACGCCGAGCCAGGTCACCAACGCGCACTCCACCAGGGCGTCACAGACCACCCCGTCGAAGTCGAGCGCGAGCACCTCGTGCGCCGGCATCACAGGTCCCGCTTCTCGGCCGCGAGCTTCTCGGTGGTTTCGAAGACCGCGCGCATGAAGGTGCCCATGTACCCGTAGTAGGAGCAGGTGATGACGTTGCCGTCGATGATCACGTCGCTGTCGACGACCTCGGCGCCGGCGTTGATCACGTCGTCGCGCAGACCTATGTACGCGCACGCTCTGCGCCCTCTGAGCACCCCGGCGCTGACCATGATCCAGGGGCCGTGGCACAGGCCCGCGACCACCTTGCCCGCCTTGTCCATGCCGGCGACGAAGTCCAGCACCGTCCGGTCCTGCCGGACCCGGTCCGGGGCTTCGTGGCCGCCGGTCAGAATGACGGCGTCGTACTGGTCGACCGACAGGTCCTCGAAGGCGATGAGGGGACGGGCGGTCTTGTCCATGGGCAGCGGGACACCGTACTTGCCGGTGACGGGGTCGGCGTTCTTGGTGGCCACATCCACGTGCCAGCCCTCTTCGAGAAGCCGGTAGTAGGTGAAGACCACGTCATGGTCCTGGAATCCGGGACCCGTGATGATGACAGCGCTGTGTGACATGGTTTCTCCTTCCGATTGGACCGGTCAGCGGTTCTTGCTGATGCAGAGGTAGTGCTTGTCGGTCTGCGGACGGCGGGAATCCGCATGGTGACCCGTGAGAATTTCCAGATCGCGGTGGACGACCCCGGAAATGTGCAGAGGGATACAGAAGACGTCGCGGAGGCTCGGGCGGTAGAAGATGTCCATTCCGGTACGGAGTTCGAAACGGAACCGGCCGTCGGGCGTCCGGGGACGCATCCTCGTGTTCGGATACGCGGGGACGTTCCGCATCGAATGGCCGGGCTCCTCCACGGCGGCGCTCTCGTATGCCGTTCCGGCCCGGTTGTAGTCGTCCTGGAGCCGGATGAGGTCGAACTTGTTGCGGGGCACCTCCACCTCGATGAGCTCCAGCGGCTCGTTCCCCGTGCTGCGCGTGCCGTGGAAGGCCCCGGGCGCGATCCGCAGGACGCTGCCCTCACGGATCGGCACATCCGCCCGGTCGAGGCCGGTGGTCACCCCCTCGCCGCCCAGGCACAGCAGATAGGTCAGCTTCCGCGGGTGCACGTGCAGGGAGGTGCTGCCACCGGCCTGGATGTGCAGGGCCCACAGGTCGAAGAAATCATCGACGAAGGCCCGGTATTCGTAGCCCCACGGCTTGGGGATGATGGCGTTCAGATGGGTGTCCTCGTCGAACTGCTCATTGAATGCGCGGGCGCCTTCCCGGAGCAGTTTCTGGAGCTTCGAGACGTCCGCCCGGCCCGCGTCCAGATGGACGGGCAGATAACTCGGTGCGCCGATCACCGGCGCGGGCGAAACCTCCTGAATGACAGTCAAATCTTCCCCCTCGGTGAATTGATGTGTCCTGTCGCCACCAGACCTGCCGGCGTGGACGTGCACACTCAACCAGCCATGCCCCGGAGAACTCAAATAAGAAGTTTTTGAACGGACATAAAAAGACCTGAGTTCACGGAATTGCGCATTCCTGCTCCGGCGCCCGACGCGTCGTTCCGGAACTTCCGCAACCCCTTTCCGTGGATTCACCGAGGATAATGAAACGTCACAACCGCGGGAGTGGATAGCGCATGAGGTTCCACGCGGCACACCATTCACGCCGGACCCCCGTGTCGCGCCGTCCGGAGCGCACGGGGCGCCCCCCGGCTGATGCCGGGGCGCCGGAATCGGATACCGGGTCGTTGCCGACACCGGCTGTGACCGCGGCGCCGGCCGGCACGCGGG
>NZ_VKHS01000583.1 GCF_014141525.1 Streptomyces calidiresistens | reverse complement strand
GGGGACGGGAGGCCGGCGCCACGGGGTCGGCCGCGTCGGGGGTCGGTTCCGGCTCGGTGGGCTCGGTGGGGTCGGTCGATGCGGCGGGCGCCGGGTCGTCCGGATCGGCCGCGAGGCACCACAGGTGGTGCACGGCGTAGCTGCGCCACGGCCGCCAGGTCCCGGCGAGGGTATCGGTCGCGGCGGGCTCGACGCCCAGCCGGGCGAGCCCGGCGCGGATGCCCGCGTCCCCGGCGGGCAGTACGTCGGGGTCGCCGAGGGCGCGCATCCGCAGGTAACCGGCGGTCCAGGGGCCGATGCCGGGCAGGGCGAGCAGGGCGCGTTCGGTCTCCTCCCGGTCGGCGCCGGGGTCCAGGCGCACCCGCCCGTCGGCGAGCGCCCCGGCGACGGTGTGCAGGGTGCGACGGCGGGCGCCGGGCAGTCCGGGCAGGTCCTCGGGGCCGAGGGGAGCGGCGGCCAGCGCCTCGGCGGTCGGGAAGAGGTGTGTCAGGCCGCCGTCGGGCGCGGGCAGCGGGGTGCCGAGGGCCTCGACGAGCCGGCCGGTGAGGGTGCGGGCGGCGGCGACGGTGACCTGTTGGCCGAGCACCGCCCGGGCGGCGGCCTCGACGGGATCGACGGCGCCGGGTGAGCGCAGGCCGGGGCGGAGCCGTACGGCGTCCGCGAGCAGGGGGTCGGCGCCGAGGCGTTCGGCGACGGCGAAGGGGTCGGCGTCCAGGTCGAGCAGGCGCCGCACGCGCTGGACGGCGGCGGTCAGGTCTCGGTGGTCGGTCAGCCGCAGCAGGATCGGCAGCCGGCCGCCGGCGGTGCCGCTCCCCTCGCCGGGTTCCGGTCCGCTCTCCCGCAGCGCCTCGTCCTCGCGGATCTCCAGCACCGCGTGGGCGTGTGGCAGGGGCAGGGTGCGGCGGTAGCGGCGGGCGCCGGGCGGACCGGAGGTCTCCTCGATGCCGGGGACGGCCCGGCGGATGAGGAAGTCGAGGAGTTCGCGGACGGCGAGCGGGCCGCGGTGGGGCAGCCGCAGGCGCAGCTCCTCCCCCGCCGGTGGGGTGGCGCCGGTTTCCGTCGCGATCGGGGACGTACCGGCGGGCCGTCCACCGCCGCCGGCGCGGCGGCGGGCGCGGCCGGCGGCGGCGCGCAGTTCGCCGGGGGTGCGGTCGTGCAGTTCGCGGATGGTGTCGTTGAACTGCCGGACGCTGGCGAAGCCGGCGGCGAACGCGATCTCGGTGATGGGCAGTTCGGTGCTCTGCAGCAGCAGGCGGGCGGTGTGGGCGCGCTGGGCGCGGGCGAGGCCGGCGGCGCCGGCACCGAGTTCGGCGACCAGTCGGCGTTGCAGTTGGCGGGGGCTGTACCCGACGCGGTGGGCGAGGCCGGGGACGCCCTCGCGGTCCACGACGCCGTCGGCGATCAGCCGCACGGCGCGGGCGACGACGTCGCCGCGCAGGTTCCACTCCGGGGAGCCGGGTACGGCGTCGGGGCGGCAGCGTCGGCAGGCGCGGAAACCGGCGGAGGAGGCGGCGGCGGCCGAGGGCAGGAAGCGGACGTTCTCCCGCTTCGGGGTGCGGGCCGGGCAGCTGGGGCGGCAGTAGATGCCGGTGGAGGTCACGCAGGTGAAGAACACGCCGTCGAAGCGGGCGTCCCGCCCGCGCACGGCCGCGTACCTGGTCTCGTCGTCCATCACGCCTTCGAGTCTGCCGCTCCCGGGCGCCCGCGTCCGGCGGAAATCGGACACCGATCATCGCGGTCCGTCCGACCGCTCCCGACGGCGGGGGAACGGTCACGGGGCCGCCGGCGCGGGAGGCTCCTCCCGCACCGGCGGCTCCGCGACCGGCCACGGCACCGGACGGTCGGCGGTTCAGTCCTCGGCCAGGCGGGCGGGGAAGCCACCGGTGGCGACCGGCCCCCAGCGCTCGGGGACGATCCGCAGCAGCGACTTGCCCTGGTTGACCATGGCCCGGCGGTACTCGGCCCAGTCGGGGTGCTCACCGGAGATGGAGCGGTAGTACTCCACGAGCGGTTCGACGGCGTCGGGCACGTCCAGGATCACGGCGGTGCCGTCGATCTGGACCCAGGGACCGTTCCAGTCGTCGGACAGGACGATGACGCTCGCCCTGGGGTCGCGGCGCAGGTTGCGGGTCTTGGCCCGCTCGGGGTAGGTCGCGACGACGATTCGGCCGGCGGTGTCCACCCCGCAGGTCACCGGGGATGCCTGGGGTTCGCCGTCGGCGCGGCGGGTGATGACCAGGGCCCGGTGGCGGGGCCGGACGAACTCCAGCAGGTCCTCGCGGCTGACGCGGGTGTTGGTGGCGATCGAGGGAGTCATGGCGACGACCCTACGGCGGGTGGGGGACGGTTCCGGCCGGCGGCACGGTGGTCCCGGCCCGCCGACCGGGGCCCGTTCGCTCACGGCGAACAGGCCCCGGGGCGGGCGTCGGTGACGGCGTACCGGATCACCGGCGGTCGGTTCGGCCCCCGAGTCCGTACTTGCGGGTCAGGTTCTCCTCCATCACCCGGTGCCGCTGCCTGAACTCCCGGCGCCGGCCGGCGCGCAGGCGGGCGTCGGTGCGGGACGCCTCCCATGCCTCCTCCCGCAGCAGTTTGCGGTAGCCGTCCAGCCGGCGCCCGGACAGTTCCCCCCTCTCCACCGCGTCGAGGACGGCGCAGCCGGGTTCGGCGGTGTGGGAGCAGTCGGTGAAGCGGCAGCCCTCGGCGTGCTCCTCCACGTCCGCGAAGGTGCGTCGGATGCCCTCGCGTGCGCCCCACACGCCGACGCCGCGGATGCCGGGGGTGTCGATGAGCACCCCGCCGTCGGGCAGCGGGAGCAGGTCCCGGCTGGTGGTGGTGTGCCGGCCGCGTCCGTCGGCCTCCCGGATCCGGCTCACCCGCTGTTCCTCCCGCCCCAGCAGCGCGTTGACCAGGGTGGACTTCCCCGCGCCCGAGGGGCCGACGACCACGGATGTGGCCTCGGCCAGGAGGTCGGCGAGTGCCGGCAGCCCGTCGCCGGTCCGGGTGGAGACGGCGAGGACGGGGGCGCCGGGCACCACGGTCGCGGTGTCGGTGACCGACTGCGCGGGCTCCGGGGCGAGGTCGGCCTTGGTGAGGACGACGACCGGTTGGGCGCCGGCCGCCCACGCCAGGGAGACCAGGCGTTCGGTCCGGGCCGGTACGGGTTCGGCGTGCAGGGAGACGGCGACCACCACGCGATCGACGTTGGCGGCGAGCGCCTGCGCCCCGCTGCGGCGGCCCGCGCCGGAGCGCAGCAGGACGGTGCGGCGGGGCAGCAGGGCGTGCAGCCGCCATCGGCCGTCGGGCAGCGGGGCGAGGACGGCCCAGTCGCCGGGGCAGGGCGGCGCGGTCGGGTCGTCGGGGCGGACGACGCCGGCGGGGGTGTCGGCGTGCTCGACGCGCACCGGGCCCCGGTCGGTGATCAGGCGGCAGCCGCCGCGATCGACGCGTACCACCCGGCCGGGGACCAGGCCCTGGCCGGCGTACGGCGAGAAGGCGTCGAAGACGTGGTCGTTCCAGCCGTATCGGAGGAGTTCGCCCTGCTCGGTGGTGTCGGGGAGGCCGGGCGCCCCGGGGGTCCCGGGG
>NZ_VKHS01000582.1 GCF_014141525.1 Streptomyces calidiresistens | reverse complement strand
CGCTACCCCCGGGGCCCCGCCTTCCTGGAATCCCTCGCCGCCGGCGGGTCCCCCCGCGCGGTGTGGACCGCCCTGCCCGGGCCGGGGTGGCCCGATGAACTCGCCCGTGCCGCCGCGGCCTGTCTCGCCTCCGGCCGGGGAGTGGTGGCGGTGCTCCCCGACGGGCGTGCCGCCGCCCGGGCGGATGCGGCCCTCACCGATCTGCTCGGCCCCGACCGACACGTCCTGTTGACCGCCGACGCCGGACCCGAGGCCCGTTACCGTCGCTGGCTGGCGGTCAACCGGGGATCGGTGCGGGCGGTGATCGGCACCCGGGCGGCGATGTTCGCGCCCGTCCGCGACCCGGGGTTGGTGATCTGCTGGGACGACGGTGACGCCTCCCACGGCGACGACCGGGCCCCCCATCCCCATGCCCGCGAGGTCCTGCTGCTGCGCGCGGCCCGTTCCGGGGCGGGGGTCCTGCTGGGCGGACACGCCTGTACCGCCGAGGGCGCCCGACTGGTGGACACGGGGTGGGCGGCCCCGCTGACCCCCGACCGCGGCGCGGTCCGTGCCGCGGCCCCGCTGATCCGCACCCCCGGTGACGACGACCGGGCCGGCGACGAGGCCGCCCACACCGCCCGGCTGCCCACCCTGGCCTGGCGGATCGCCAGGGACGCGCTGCGCCTGGGGCCGGTACTGGTGCAGGTCCCGCGGCGGGGCTACGTTCCGGCGCTGTCCTGCGATCGCTGCCGTGAACCCGCCCGCTGCCCGGCCTGTCGCGGACCGCTCGCCGCCGACGTCCCCGACGCGCCCCCGACCTGCGGGTGGTGCGGGCTGGCCCATCCGGACTGGCACTGCCCCGCCTGTGGCGGCCGGCGGGCCCGGGCCCGGGCGGTGGGCGTCCGGCGCACCGCCGAGGAACTGGGGCGGGCCTTCCCCGGTGTCCCCGTCCGGACCTCCGGGCGCGGCACCGCCGGTGCCGGGGGCGGGGACGGGGTGCTCGACGAGGTCCCGGACACCCCCGCGCTGGTGGTCAGCACCCCCGGGGCCGAGCCGCGCACCGCCGAGGGACCGGGCTACGCCGCCGCGCTGCTGCTCGACGGCCGGGTGCTCCTCAACCGTCCCGGCCTGCGGGCGGGGGAGGAGACCCTGCGCCGTTGGCTGTCCGCCGCCGCCCTGGTCCGTCCCGCCCGGGAGGGCGGGACGGTGGTCGTGCCGGTGGAGCCGACGCTCCGCCCCGTGCAGGCCCTGGTGCGCTGGGACCCCCTCGGGTTCGCGGAGCGCGAGTTGGCCGACCGTGCCGAACTGGGGTTCCCGCCGGTCAGCCGGATGGCGGCCGTCAGTGGTCCGCCGGAGGCCGTGCGGCGCCTGTTGGAGGGGGCCGACCTGCCCCCGGAGGCAGAGATCCTCGGGCCGGTGGAACTGCCCCCGACCCCGCCCGGTGCCCCCCGTCGGCCGGGCGCGCCCGCACCGGGGGAGCGGTGGGAACGCGCGCTGGTGCGGGTACCGCCGGGGCGGGGGGCGGCGATGGCCCGGGCCCTGCGTTCCTCCCTCGCGGCCCGCCTGGCCCATCGCGAGCGGGAGATCGCCCGGGTGCGCGTCGACCCGCGGGACATCGGCTGAGGCCTCGGACCCCGCCCGGACCCCGGAATCCCGGTCGGTGCCGGGGCGGGCGCGCCGGTCTCAGCCGCCGCGCGGGCCCGGCAGCATCTCCGCGCGCCCGGCCCCGGCGGCACCGGCCTCCCCGCCCCCGGCGACCCGGGAGCCGACCGCCACCGCCGTCTGCGCGGGCACCCTTTCCTCCCCGGCGCTCCCGGGGGCCGGATCCCCGTCCGGCCGATCGTCCCCCGTCCCCTCCGTTGAGGGGGAGGGGACGACCGGTACCCGGCCGACGCCCGCGGTCGGTCGGCCGATCGCCTCGGCCCCCGTCGCCCGCCGGTTCCCGTACCGCCGGTGCACGGCCTGCTTGGTCACCCCCAGCGCCGAGCCGACGGAGTCCCAGGAGAAACCGAGCGAACGGTCGAAGTCCACCGCCGCGGTCACCAGGGTCTCCACGTTGTCCCGCAACTCCCTGGCCAGGCGCACGGTGGGGGCGGGGGCCCGCCCGTACACGACGAACCCGGAGGACGGTCCGCCGCGGCGCGGCCGGTAGACGTTGCCCAACTGCGCCGTGAGCGTCCGCAGGGCATCCACCTGGCGGCGCACCCGCTCGATGTCGCGGACCAGCAGATGCAGGCTGGCCCGGGCCCGGGCGTCAGCGGTGGTGTGGTCGGCCATCGACAAGCCTCTCCAACCGATCGGGGGAAACGGGGGACGGCCCCGCCGGGGGCGTCCCCCCGTGCGGTTGCTCCCGGTGCCCAACGCGGCACCCGGTGTCGGGGTCACGCCCACCCCCCGGATCGGGCGCGAAAGGCATGGTGCGCGCCCCTTCCCGCGCTCCCGGCCGGCGCGCCCCCGGCGTCCCCGGAGCCGTAGACTGTCCACCGCACCGCGTCCGGGGATCGGGCCGCCGGCACGGTCCTCCCGTCCGATCCGTCGGTCCACCCGCCCGATCCGCTCCACTCCGTTTCCGAGGTGACCCCCGCACGATGAGGCTCGTCTTCGCCGGCACCCCCGAGGTGGCCGTACCCGCACTGGACGCCCTGTTGGCAGCGGAACGGCACGAGGTGGTGGCCGTGGTGACCCGGCCGGACGCCCCCGCCGGGAGGGGACGGCGACTCGTCGAGAGCCCCGTGGCACGCCGCGCGGCCGAGGCCGGGCTGGAGATCCTGCGCCCCGAACGGCCCCGCGACCCGGACTTCCTGCGCCGGTTGCGCGAGATCGCCCCCGACTGCTGCCCGGTCGTGGCCTACGGCGCCCTCCTGCCCAAGGAGGCCCTGGACATCCCCGCCCGGGGATGGGTCAACCTGCACTTCTCCCTGCTCCCCGCCTGGCGCGGCGCGGCACCGGTGCAGCACGCCGTGATGGCCGGTGACGAGATCACCGGGGCCACCACCTTCCTCATCGAGGAGGGACTGGACTCCGGCCCCACCTACGGCGTGATCACCGAGGAGATCCGACCCGGGGACACCAGCGGTGACCTGCTCACCCGGCTGGCCTTCGCCGGCGCGGGCCTGCTCGCGGCCACCGTGGACGGGATCGAGGACGGCACCCTGCGGGCCGTGCCCCAGCCCGAGGAGGGGGTCTCCCTCGCACCCAAGATCGGGGTCGGGGACGCCCGGATCGACTGGACCGCCCCCGCGCTGCGGGTGGACCGCGTCGTGCGCGGGTGCTCGCCCGTCCCCGGCGCCTGGACCCTCTTCCGCGGCGAACGCCTGAAGATCCGGGAGGTGATCCCGGCCGGCTCCCCCCGCCCGGACGGAGCGGGCGGGCCCGCCCCGGAGGCCGCGGCCTCCGCTCCACCCGGGGCGCTCGTGGTCGGCCGGCGCACGGTCCACGTCGGCACCGGATCCGGTCCCGTCGAACTGCTCTGGGTGCAGCCCCGGGGACGCAAGCCCATGCCCGCCGCCGACTGGGCCCGCGGCGTGCGGCCCGGCCCCGACGAGCGCCTGGGCGACTGAGCCCCCGGTGGGGCGGGGGCGGCACGCCCCCGTCCCGTCCGTTCCCCGTCCCGCGG
>NZ_VKHS01000581.1 GCF_014141525.1 Streptomyces calidiresistens | reverse complement strand
CCTCCGACCGGGGCTCCGGCTCCGCCCAGCCCGCCGCGCCGGCCCCCTACGCCACGACCTCCACCGAATCGGTCCGACTGGACCGCATCTCCTCGGTGGTGCTCAGCCGCGTCGTCGCCGACCCCGAGGCCTACACCCCGGGCACCCTGCCCCACGAGGTGGTCCTCACCATCGGCTGGGGCGCCGTCTCCCGCATCGACCTCGAGCCCGCCGGCTGCGGCGACCCCGGCTGCGAGGCCGACCACGGCTACACCGGCTCCACCACCGCCGACGACCTCTCGTTGCGCATCAGCGAGGCGGGGGACGGACCGGAGACCGTCCGGCAGACCCTGGAGTTCGCCCGCGCCCTCTCCGAGGCCACCGCCCCCACCGGCCGGTGACCGGGGTGCCCCCGGCCCCCGCGGACGCCTTCGACGAACCGCCGCTCCCCGATCCGGCCCTCGCCCCCGTGCCCGCCTGGGGCACCGCCTCGCTGGCGGACCTCCTGCCCGCCGCGCTCGCCGGCATGGGCGTGCCGGCCCCGCCCACCGGGCTGGTCCTGCCGCCCGCCGACCGGGTGTGCGTCTTCCTGGTGGACGGTCTGGGCTGGGAGGTGCTGCGTGCCCACCCGGCCGAGGCGCCGTTCCTGACCTCGCTGCTGCCCGGCTCGCTCGCCGGCACCGGCCGGCCCGCCACGGCCGGTTTCCCCTCCACCACCGCCTCCTCGCTGGCCTCGGTCGGCACCGGGCTGCCGGTCGGGGCGCACGGCCTGGCCGGCTACCGGGTCCTGGACCCCGACGCGGACCGGCTGATGAACCAGCTGCGCTGGGACCCGTGGACCGATCCCCACCTGTGGCAGCCGCACCCCACCGTCTTCCGGTTGGCCCACGAGGCGGGAGTGGCCACCTGCCAGGTCTCGGCCCCCGCCTTCGAGCACACCCCGCTGACCCGGGTGGCGCTCAGCGGCGGCCGATGGTTCGGGCGGCTGGACCCCGGCGAGCGCATGGATCTGGCCGCGAGCCGGCTGGCCGCCGCCGACCGCGCCCTGGTCTACACCTACTACGCCGACCTGGACGCCTGCGGCCACCGCTTCGGCGTGGACTCCCCGGAGTGGCGCGCGCAGTTGCGCACCGTGGACGCCCTGGCCCGCCGACTGGCCGAGCAACTCCCCCCGCGCGCGGTGCTGTACGTGACCGCCGACCACGGCATGGTGGACGTGCCGATGACCGAGGAGTCCCGCTACGACGTGGACGAGGACTGGGAGTTGAGCGCGGGGGTGCGCCTGCTCGGCGGCGAGGGCCGGGCCCGCCACGTCTACGCCGTCCCCGGCGCCGCCGCCGACGTGCTCACCGTCTGGCGGGAGGTGTTGGGGGAGGACGCCTGGGTGGTCGGTCGCGAGGAGGCCGTCGAGCTGGGTTGGTTCGGTCCGCCGAAGAGCATGGAGGCTCGGGTGGTGGGGCGGCTGGGCGACGTGGTCGTCGCCATGACCGGCACCGCCGCCGTGGTCGCCACCTCCTCCGAGCCCAACGAGTCGGCGCTGATCGGCATGCACGGTTCGCTGACCTCCGCGGAACTGGACATCCCCCTGCTGGAGGTCCGTTCCTGAGCCGGTCGTCCCCGGATCCCGACCACGGATCCCGTGCAGCCCCTCGCCCCGCGCCCGTCGCCCATCCCCGTCCGTCGCACCGAAAGCCCCGCCCGTGGCCGAACTCGCCTTCTACGCCGGAACGATGAACTGCGGAAAGAGCACGCTCGCCCTGCAGATCCAGCACAACCGCTCGGCCCGCGGACTCCGGGGGCTGATCTTCACCCGGGACGACCGGGCGGGGGAGGGGCGGTTGTCCTCCCGGCTCGGCCTGGTCACCGAGGCGATCGAGACCGACGAGGAGTTCGACTTCCACCGCCACCTGGTGCGTCGGCTCACCGCGGGGGACCGGGTGGACCACCTGATCGTGGACGAGGCCCAGTTCCTCTCCGCCGACCAGGTCGACCAACTCGCCCGGATCGTCGACGACCTGGGCATCGATGTCTTCGCCTTCGGCATCACCACCGATTTCCGCACCCGCCTCTTCCCCGGCTCCCGGCGCCTCATCGAACTCGCCGACAGCGTCCGCACCCTCCAGGTGGAGTCGCTGTGCTGGTGCGGTGAGCGCGCCACCCACAACGCCCGCACCGTGGACGGCCGGATGGTCGTCGAGGGGGAGTTGGTGGTGGTCGGTGACGTCGACGGCGAGCCCGGTGACGGCCACGGGGGAACGGTGGGCTACGAGGTGCTGTGCCGGCGTCACCACCGGCGGCGCCTGACCGCCGCCGCGGCCGGGACGGCCCGTCTCTCCCCGGACGTGCTCCCGGTGGATCCCCCCGAGGAACCCGCCGAGTCCGGGGCGGGGGTTCCGGCGCCGGCCGGACCCCGCGCCGCGGGGGGCGGTCGGGATCCGATCCGCGCCGGCTGACCCCGCCCGGCGGGGCGGGAGGGCTCAGCCCCCGGCGGGGGGCGAGGCGGGGTCGGAGGGTCGCACGAGCCCGAAGGGAGCGCCCTCGGGATCGGTCGCCCGGACGAAATCACCGAACGGGGCACGCGAGACCGGGCCCAACACCCTCCCGCCCAGCCGGGTCACCCGTTCCGCGGCCTCCTCCGGGTCGGCCACCGCGAAGTAGGTCACCCAGCAGGCGCCGTGCCCCGGCGGCAGGCCGGTCGCGCCCACGCCGTGGATCCCGGCCACCGGTCGGTCGTTGTGGTACAGCACCACGTAATCCCCCGGCTCACCGGCGGCCCCGGCGGCATGGGTGCCCCCGGGCCTCCCGGCCCTCCCGGCGCCCCCGTCGCGCTGCTCCGGCCGCGGCTCGTCGTCGAAGACCAGCGAGTAGAACTTGCTCACCATGGAGGATTCCACGGTCACCAGCTCCGTCCACACCGGCGAGCCCGGGCGGGTGGAGAAGGGGGTGCCGTGCTCCACCCCGGCCTGCCAGACCCCGAAGACCGCGCCCATCGGGTCGGCGGCCAGCGCCACCCGGCCCGCCCGTTCCACGTCCATCGGCCCCACCGCCGGCGTGCCGCCGCACTCGCGCACCCGATCCATGGTGGAGTCGGCGTCGGCGGTGGAGAAGAACGGCACCCAGTCCACGGGGTGCCGGCGCCCCGGGGCCATCCCGCCCAGCCCGGCGACCGGTCGACCCCCCACCTTCGCGTTGAGGTACGGGCCCAACATCTCCGGACCCGCTTCGAACTCCCACCCGAGCAGCTCCCCGTAGAACCGCCGGCCGGCGGGCAGGTCGTGCATCATCACGCTGACGAAGCAGGGAATGCCGGGGGTGGGTCCGCTCACGGATTCGGTCATCGTCGCCTCTCCTCGGAACTGAACCGGGCGCTTCCGGGCCACCGCGCTCCCGGCGCCGTACGGCGGACACCGTCCGAGTCGTCGGCCGGCCCCGTTCGCCCGGGGCCCGGGGCGATGACACCGGTGTCACTGTCGATGCTCCCACCGATCTCCTCCCGCGTCGTCGTGCGCGGCCGGTACCGGGCCGGGGTGTCGCGGGTTTTCCGTCGCTGCCCGCGCAATCCTGCCTCTCCGCATCCGTCTCGTCACCCGTGGCGCCCGGACGGGGGCGGGAGCCGGGGC
>NZ_VKHS01000580.1 GCF_014141525.1 Streptomyces calidiresistens | reverse complement strand
CCTCCCGGCCGTCGGGGCCGCCCCACCCCTCCCCTGCGGGAGAGGCGGGGCGACCCCGACGAACCATCCGACTCAGGACGGCTGCGCCGCCATCGACGGCAGCACCGGCACCATGGCGTCCCAACGGGCGATCTCGCAGCCGTTGGTGCGGGAGAAGGTGGCGTGCACCGGCTCGCCGTTCCACCGCCCGACCACGGTGGCCGTGGCCGGACCACCGTGCTGCTGGGTGCACATGGTCTCGGGACCGACCGGGGCGAACAGGTCCGCGCCGCGGGTGTTCGCCCCGAGCAGCACCTCGCAGGCGGCCTCCGCCTGCGGGTGGTCGCCGCCGGTCGGCTCACAGGTCAGGGTGTGGGTGCGGGAGGACGAACGGGAGCCGTCCTCGGAGACGGTGATCCTCAGATCGTGGGCGATCGGCTTGGCGGCCGTCCCGGTCTCGCCCGGCTCGGCCGGGGCGCCCGCCTGCGGTCCGCCGGCCAGGGCCGCCAGGGCGGCCAACGCGGCGGCGGTGAGGGAGGTGAAGTCCATGGGGGTTGCGCTCCTAGTGTCGGATGCGTGCCACTTCACGCTTGCGTGGGTTGTGTCGTTTCCACGGGTTTCGCGGGGGTCCGGCGGCGGAACCGACGGATTGTCCCCACCCGTTCAACGCTGCTCACGGAAAGTGGTTGCGCAACGCGACACGACCGGATGCCCCCCGTCCGGGGGAGCGCGAGTGGAACGGGCCGTGACGGCTGTGGCATCATTTGCTCGCACACACCCGCTCTCGCGGCTCTCGCGCGGGCGTGAGGTGCGTGGAGGCTTCGCCTAGTCTGGTCTATGGCGCCGCACTGCTAATGCGGTTTGGGGTAACCCCCCATCCCGGGTTCAAATCCCGGAGCCTCCGCAGCGGAAACACCCGAGGACCCCCGGCCGACACGGCCGGGGGTCCTCTGCCGTGTGCCCCCGGCCGGCGCGCAGGGGCTCGTCCCGGCGCGCGACGTCCCGGGTGCGTCGATCGGGGTGCGTCGATCCGGGTGCGTCGATCCGGGAAGGACGGGGCGGGGGCCGATCGGACGGGTGCCGGACCCGACGGCGCCCGGCGGCGGGGCGAGGCGTGCGTGGTGGGGGGCGCGGATGGGCCATCCCGGACCGGCGAGGGCCCCGGTTCCGTCTGCGGCCACCGCCCCGGGAGGCCCGGGAACCGCCCCGTGCCGTCGCTCCCCGTCACCGCTCCCGCGGGCCGGCGGGGGGCGTCCCACTCCCGGCCGGCGACCCCCGGTCGGAAGGGCATCCGGAAACGTTTTCGCAGGTCACGCCGGATGGGGGCAATCGATTTCGTCTCACGGCGCGGGTCATGTAATGTTGTTCCCGCAACGCCGACCGGCGGCCAGGCCGCCCGGATCGACAAGCGCTCGTAGCTTAACGGATAGAGCATCTGACTACGGATCAGAAGGTTGCAGGTTCGAATCCTGCCGAGCGCGCAGCCCATCGAAGCCCCGTTCCGGTCACCCGGAACGGGGCTTCGTCGTTCCCATGGGTGCCGGGTGATGTGCGGCGCGGTCGTGCGCGTGATGTACGTGATGACCGCCCGGGCTCTTTCCGGGCCCCGGGCGGGGATGGTTCCCGGGGCACGTGATGAAGAGGGACGGCACAGCCGTCGGATCATGTGAACGGCCCCGGCTCGTCGTGAGGACTTCGGCATCGCCGGCGCGGGGGTGGTGTTCGGGACTCCCGGGCTCGTCACCTCGGTATCCGGAGGCGGTCGGTGGTCGGTCGAGCCGATCGGAACCCCCGGCTCCCGTGCCGGATGGCGCAGGTGGTCCGACGTGACCGGGCTCATGGTGAGCAGGTCGGAGACGAATCGCCGGACCACCGGTTTGTCCGGCACCGTTTCCGGGGCCGGATCGAGCGCCGCTTCCCACGCGGTGACGGCATCGTCCACCCGACGAAGCCGCCGAACTCACCGGCACCGGGACCCGCCCGTGCCGAGACTCCCACGAGCGGAGGCACCACCGGGGGCGGGTTACTCCTGGTGCGGGGTCTCCGCCCACACCACCGCAGGCGCGTTGGGGTGTGCGCGGGATGCTCCCATCCCGAACACCGTTGACCCGGGCAGAGCCGAGCAGACGCGACCCGGGTCGGCGGCGGCCGGGAGGGGGACCGGGGAGCGTGGTGGCCGAGGAGGGATGATGCCGTCATGGCAGATGAGTCGAAGCGTTCTGTCAGCGAGCTTCGTCGGGGTGAGACCGTTCAAGCAACGATCATCGGTCACCACCCATGGGGCCTCATGGCGGAACTCGACGACTATGAGCCCGTGGGCGCTTCGTTGGACCTGATTCGCCGCAGGAGCGAACCCGGAGTGGATCGGCTCGCCCGGGAGCTGCCCCCCGTGGGGATGAGCGTTGAGTTGGTCGTGGGCGAAGTGCGTACGTGGGACCACAAGCCTTGGATATGGGTGGATCTCACGGCACCCGGGCACGGTTCGAGCTGATGTGGGCCGAGCTGTCACGAGATACAACGGCGCATGCCTCGGAACCGGGGGCCCTCCCCCATCGAAAGCCCCGGTTGGATGGTTCCGTGCCCTTCTCCGGTCCGGGCGGTCGGCCGCCCGCACAACCAGGGTCCGTCGTATGGATCATCCCGGCGTTTCGGAGTCCGGCACGCGCATCCGCCGTGCCGTCTGCCGATCGGTGGCGTATCCGGCTCCCACCGCCAACAGGACGGAGACCACCGCGCAGGTGACGACGAGACCATTGAGCCACACGTAGCTTTCGGAAGCGGGGTACGTCGTTCCGTCCTCCAGGACACAGTCGAAGGCCGGCGGCAGATACGAGGCGCGGTGGCCGACGAGACGCTCCACGAGGTGGGGTGCGGCGTCGCGACAGGCGGGCGCGGGGGAGGAGTCCGCCCCCGACCGGGACTCGTGGTCGGACAGCTCGACGGCGCCGAGCGCCATGGCCAGGAGGATGGCCGCGGCTGCCACCGCCATGCCGGAGCCCCAGCGCAACAACCGCACGCCCCAGTCGGGGCGCCTGCCCGGCAAGACGACGAACAGTGGTTTGACGACCGCCGTGATGACCCAGACCGGGGCGGCGAACAGGGCCACGAGGCCGAGCAGGACGAACATGTTCCGGCCTCCTCGCGCCGACCGGCGGACAGAAGTTCGAGCGGTCGGGGCAGCCCAGCCGTTCTTCTCCGGTCCACTGCGCGGAGCAGGGGAAGACGCCGATGGTGTGGAGGCCGGGTGGATGGTGGAGGTTGCGACCCCTCCTCGTGAAGTGGTGCGAGGCGCTGCACAACGCCATGAGCCGGTGCCGATGATGCGGGAACCCGGCTCGGGATGTTGTTGGTCGGGCTGTCCCCGGCCCGTCCGATACCCCCGACGCCGACCGATAACGACAGACACCCACGGCATCCGAGCTGCTCGGCACCGTGGGCTTCCTCGCTCCCTCCGGTGGTCCCTCCGGTCAGCGGAAGGGGCGATCAGCGGACAGGCCACCGAGACCGTCCACCGGTTCCGGAAGGGTGAGCCCAAGGCGGTCGAAGTCGACGGACAAGTCGTCCCCTGACGGGAGTCGGCGGCCGGAGCGGTCTCTCCCGGTATCCGTTCGCGCTTCGGGCAGCGGG
>NZ_VKHS01000058.1 GCF_014141525.1 Streptomyces calidiresistens | reverse complement strand
CCCGGAGACCCCGGGCCCCCATCCCCGGCTGTTCGCCGCCCGTTTCCCCGGCAGCGAGACCACCGCACCGGGCACCTTCGTGTACGACGCGCCCGACCTGGTCTCGGGATTGGCGGCACGGGGGTACCGCACGGTCTGCGTGGGGGGCGTGGGGTTCTTCACCGGCCGGGGCCCGTTGGGATCGGTACTGCCGGGACTGTTCGGCGAGAGTCGATGGGAGCCGGCCTTCGGGGTGGCCTCCCCCGACTCCACCCGCGCCCAGGTGGACCACGCCCTGGAGGTGCTGGACGACACGCCGGCTGATCGACGGTTGTTCCTCTTCCTCAACGTCTCCGCGCTCCACCAGCCCAACTGGTTCCACCTGCCCGGCGGCGGGCCCGGCGACGGGGACGGGCCGGAGAGCCACGCCGCCGCCCTCGCCTACGCCGACGGGCACCTGGGCCGGTTGCTGGACGGCTTCGTCCGCCGGCGCCGTCCGTGCTTCGCGATCGTCTGTTCCGACCACGGCACCGCCTACGGCGAGGACGGGTACGCGGGCCACCGCATCGGCCACCCGGTGGTGTGGACCGTTCCCTACACGCACTTCTTTCTCGACCCGCCGGAGGAGCCGTGAACACCCCGTCCCCGCCCCGTTCGTCGCACCCGGTTCCGCTCTCCCCCCTCCGGCCCGCCGAGGAGGGCGGCGCCGAGGACGGTCCCTACCGGCAGTACGTGTACGCCTATCCCCACAAGACCGCCTACCGGCGGCTGGATCCCCCCGTCCCGCTGCGCGAGGTGTGGGCCGGGGAGGAGGTCCGGGCGCTCTCCTTCTACGTCCACGTCCCGTTCTGCGGGGTGCGGTGCGGTTTCTGCAACCTCTTCACCAGGGTGGGCGCCCCCGACGGCCTGACCGCGGCCTACCTGGACGCCGTGGAACGCGAGGCCGGGGCGGTCCGGGAGGCCCTGGGCGGTGGGGCGCGTTTCGCGACGGCGGCGATCGGAGGTGGGACCCCGACCTTCCTGACCGCCGGCGAGCTCGAGCGACTGTTCGACATCGCCGAGTCGCGGATGGGGGTGGACACCCGCGCGGTGCCCCTGTCGGTGGAGACCTCACCCGACACCGCGACCGCCGACCGGCTGCGGGTGCTCGCGGAGCGGGGCACCGACCGCGTCAGCATCGGGGTGCAGAGCTTCGTGGAGGAGGAGGCGAGGGCCGCCGTGCGTCCGCAGCGACGGGAGGTGGTGGACGCCGCCCTGGACCGCGTGCGGGCGCTCGGTTTCCCGGTGCTGAACATCGATCTCATCTACGGCATACCCGGCCAGACGGCCGCCAGTTGGGCGTACTCGCTGCGCACGGCGCTGGGCTGGCGTCCCGAGGAGGTGTACCTCTACCCCCTCTACCGGCGCCCGCTGACCGGTCTGGCCCGTCGCGACCCGGCCGCCGCGGGCCGGGAGTTCGACGCGCATCGGATGGCGCGGTACCGGGAGGGGGTGGAGTTGCTGACCGGCGAGGGCTACCGGCAGGTGTCCATGCGGATGTTCCGTCGGGCGGACGCCCCGGCGGACGGCGCCGGGGACTACTCCTGTCAGGCGGACGGCATGGTGGGGCTCGGCTGCGGGGCCCGGTCCTACACCTCCTCGCTGCACTACTCCTTCGACTACGCCGTGGCCGCGCCCCGGGTGCGCGGGTTGATCGACGAGTACGTGGCCGGTTCCCGCGAGGACTTCGCGACGGCCCGTCACGGGCGTCGGATGAGCCCCGACGAGAGTCGGCGCAGGTTCCTGCTGCAGTCGCTGCTGCAGGCGGAGGGGATGGACTCGGCCGGGTACACGGCCCGATTCGGCGAGCCCCCCGAACGGCACTTCCCCGTCGAGACGGGGGTGCTGGAGGCCCGGGGATGGTTGGCGGAGGGGCCGTCGGGGCCCCGTCTGCGCCTCTCGGCCGAGGGGTTGGCGCACTCCGACGCCGTGGGTCCGCTCTTCTTCTCCCCGTCGGTGCGGGCCTCGATGGAGGAGTACCTGCCGAGATGAGCGACCGTTCCGCCGGCGGCCGGGAGCCGGTGCCCGTGACGATCGGCCCGCCACCGAGCGGCCCTGCCCCGGGTCGGGGGGAGCCGGGGCCCCTGCCGGAGTTGACGATCCTGTACCGGGGGCCGTTGGCCTCGTGCGACTACGACTGTCCCTACTGCCCCTTCGCCAAGCGGCGGGACACCCCCGACACCCTGCGGGCCGACCGCCAGGCCCTGGAACGGTTCGTCTCCTGGGTGGCGGGGCGGACCGGTGACCGCCTGTCGGTCCTGTTCACCCCCTGGGGGGAGGGTCTGGTGCGCTCGTGGTACCGGCGGGCGATCGTGGAGCTGAGCCGGCTGCCGCAGGTGCGCCGGGTGGCGATCCAGACCAATCTGGGCGGACGGACCGGCTGGTTGCGGGAGGCCGACCGCGCCAGGACCGCGCTGTGGTGCACCTACCACCCCGGACAGACCGACCACGCCCGGTTCCTGCGGCGCTGCCGCGAACTGGACGCGCTCGGCGTCCGCCACAGTGTCGGCGTGGTGGGGCTGCCCGAGCACCTGGTGGCGGCGCGCCGGCTGCGGGGGGATCTGCCCCCGGAGGTGTACCTGTGGGTGAACGCCGCCGAGGGCCGGGAGTACAGCGACGCGGAGGCCGCCCTGTGGTCGGCGATCGACCCGTACTTCGGGTGGAGTCGGTTCCCGCACCCGTCGGCGGGTGCGCCGTGTCGCACCGGTGAGACCGTGATCTCCGTCTCGGGGGACGGCACGGTGCGGCGCTGTCATTTCGTGGACACCCCGCTGGGGAACCTCTACGACGGCTCCTTCGCCGCCGCACTGCGCCCGCGGGGTTGCCCGCGGGCGCAGTGCGACTGCCACATCGGCTATGTGCATCTGCGCACCCTGCCGCTGTACGGCCTCTTCGCCGGCGGGGTGCCGGAGCGGATCCCGGCCGGTTGGCCGGGACCGCCCCCCGAGGAGTTCCCCGGTCAGTTCCGGATGCCGACGCCCGCGTAGGAGGCGACCGAGTGCTGGTCGGCGGGGACCTCGCCGGTGGGCCGCCAGAACGGGGTCTGGACCAGGCCCGGCTCCTCGAGCTCGAAGTTCCCGAAGAGCGGCAGGATGTCCTCGCGGGACCGCAGGGAGAGCCGGGCGGTGGCCTGCCGGTAGATCGCGGCGCCCTCCTCGGATATGTCGGCGCTGTGGAAGTCGGCGGTCGCGTGGCTGATGACCAGGCGGCTGCCGGGGGCCAGCGGCTCGGCGAGGGTGGCGATGATGTCGGCGGGGTCGGCGGCGTCGTCGACGAAGTGCATGACCGACACCAGCATGAGGGCGGCGGGCCGGTCGAAGTCGATCAGTCCGCGCAGTTCGGCGTGCTCGATCAGCGCCTTGGGGTCGCGCAGGTCGCCGAGGAAGAAACCGGTGTTGGCGGCATTGGTGAGCTTGGCCCCCGCGTAGACCGACACGATGGGGTCGTTGTCGACGTAGGCGACCCGCGCGTCGGGGTTGATCGCATGGGCGATCTCGTGGGTGTTGGGCGAGGTGGGGATGCCGGTGCCCACGTCGATGAACTGGTCCACGCCCGCCTCGGCGAGGGAACGCACCACGCGCTGCAGGAAGGCACGGTTGGCCCGGGCGCTGATCCGCACGTCCGGGGTGAGGGCCATCATCCGCTCGGCGGCGGCGCGGTCCACCTCGTAGTTGTCCTGGCCACCCAGGTAGTAGTCGTACATGCGCGCCGGATGCGGCTTGCTGGTGTCGATCGAGTCCGGGGTGAAGCCCTGGTCGGTCACGGGGTGGTCCTCCGTAGCGGTGGAAGGGGGTCCGATGGGTACCCGGACCCCGCCCCGGTGGGGCGGGGTCCGGCCGATGGGGCGCGGTGCCGCGCCGGGCCCGGGGCGTGCCGGTGGGGCGGCTCCGGGAGGGGTCTCATACGCTGTGCAGCAGCAGGAAGTCGGCCTCGCCGGACTTGACGCCCTCGATGAAGGTCTCGATCTCGTGGCGGGTGTAGATGAGGGCGGGGCCGTCCGGGTCGGTGGACTGGCGCAGGGCCACCCGCCCGTCCCGCAGTCGCAGGGCCTCGACACAGCTGCCGCCGTTGCCCCCGCTCCAGGGCTTGCGCCACCCCTCCGCGCCGAGCAGGCGGGCGGGCATGCCGTTGTAGATGCGATCCATGGTTCAGATCTCCTTGCGAATGGCGCCGAGGAGTGCCTCGGTGCGGTGCACTGGCGCGGCCTGCGCGCACATCCGGTCCAGTGCCTCCCGAAAGGCCGACACGTCGTCGCGCTGATCGAAGTAGGCGGCGCCCACCAGGCTCTCCGCGCACGCGACGTCGGAGAGCTCGGGCACGGGGAACCGGAACAGGTGGAATGGTCCGTACATGGCCGGGTGCAGGCCGGCGGCGAAGGGCATGACCTGCAGGCGCACCCGGGGGTGTGAGGCGGCCTCGATGAGACGGCCCACCTGCTCGCGCATGACGTGGGGACGGCCGAGGGGGCGGCGCAGCACCGTCTCGTCCATCACCACCCACAGCAGCGGCGGGTCCTTGCGCTCCAGCAGTTCCTGGCGGGACATGCGCAGGGCGACGAGTCGCTCGATCTCCTCGCGCGGGGCGTGCGGCATCCCCGCGCGCAGGACGGCCGTGGCGTAGCCCTCCGTCTGCAGCAGGCCGGGGATGTAGTGCGGCTCGTAGGCCCGGATCTGGTCGGCCTCCGCCTCCAGGCTGACGAAGGCGCTGAACCAGTCGGGGAGCACGTCGCGGTAGCGGTGCCACCACCCCGGGCGGTTGGCCTCCCGGGCCAGCCCCAGGAAGGCGTCGATCTCCTGCGAGTCCTGCACGCCGTACAGCCGCAGGAGTTTCTCGACATAGGGGACCTTCAGCCCCACCTGTGCCTTCTCCATGCGGCGGATCGTGGCGTGGGTGACGTCCAGCGCCCGGGCGGCGTCCTCGTAGGTGAGACCCGCCTGCTCCCGGAGATCGTGGAGGCGTCGTCCCAGCACCAGGCGCAGCGCCGTGGGCGCGCCCGCGCCCGTCTGCCCGGCCGGCACTACCGCCTGCCTTCAACTGCCGTCATGGGAAAGAAGTTTGCCATGCCGTCCGGCGAACCAACAGAGTGACAGGAACGATTCTGCAATTTACAGACTGCCCCCTTGCCGGATGCGAGCAACAACCAGCACAGTAGGGGCGTGGCTTTCTCCCCACGGGCTCAGCCCTTAGAACGCATCGACACGCCGGCCCCCCCGCTCCCCGGCACGCGGCACCGCTTCCGCCTGCCCGCGGTGGGCAGCGCGGCGGCCGAGGCCCGCAGGCTGGTGCGTCGGCAGCTGACGGAGTGGCACACCTCCGGGGAGACCCGCGACAACGCCCAGCTCATCGTCTCCGAACTGGTCACCAACGCCCTCCGGCACACCGGCGGCCACTTCATCGGGTGCGAGCTGCGGCTGCTCGGCGGGGCCCTGCGGGTCGCCGTCTCCGGCGAGGGGTGCGGGCCGACCCGCGCCCCCGAGCTCCCGGACGACGACGACGAGGGCGGGCGCGGCCTGGTCCTGGTGGTCGCGCTCTCCAGCTCCTGGGGCGTACGCCCCGGGGAGTCGGGTTACGGGCACGTGGTGTGGGCCGACCTGCCCCTGCGGCCGGTCGGCCCCCTCGGGCTGCCCGACTGAGGAGACCTTCCGCCCCCGGGGCCGTCCGGCGCCCCGGGGGGCGAGCCGAACCGTCGGTTCGCCCGCCCCCCGGGTCCCCCTCCACGGGAGACGGCGCGCGGGGGCCTCTGCCGGAATCCGCCGCACCGTGGCACCATGTCCGGCGAACCGAACGCCGTCCGGGATGTCGAACGCGTTCGACAGTGGACCGGCGCCCCGGGTCCGGGTCGGCGCATCCGACCCGGCCCGCGGTTCCGCCCGCCGCCGCCGAGAGATTGCCGGGACCCGATGTCACCCGTGGCCCTTGTCGCCCCCGAGGACGCCCCCCACCTGCTGTGGTACCCCTCCCCCGCCGACGAGTGGCTGCGCGCCCTGCCGATCGGCAACGGCCGGCTCGGGGCGATGGTCCACGGCGGCACCGACGAGGAGGAACTCCAACTCAACGAGGACACGCTGTGGGCCGGGGGACCCCATGTCTTCGACAACCCGCGGGCGTCCTCCGCCCTCCCGGAGGTCCGGCGGCTGATCCTGGCCGGGGAGTGGGACGCGGCCCAACGCCTGGTGGACGGGGACGTGATGGGGGTGCCGGTCCGGCAACCCCCCTACCAGACCGCCGGCAGTCTCCGTCTCGCACTCCCCGACACCGGCCCCGTGGAGGACTACCTCCGCTCGCTCGACCCCCGCACCGGCCTGCACACCGTGACGTACACGCGCGGGGGCGTGCGGTACCACCGGGAGACCTTCGCCTCCGCCCCGGACGGCGTGATCGTGGTGCGGTTGACCGCCGACCGCCGCCGGTCGATCTCCCTGACCGTCCGCGCCGACGGCCCCCTCACCACCGGCACCTCCTCCCCCGCCCCGGACACCATCGCCCTGGACGGTCGGGGCGGTGACTTCGAGGGGATCCCCGGACGCGTGCGCTTCCGGGTGCTGGCCCGGGCCCTGGCCGAGGGCGGCTCGGTGGAGTCCGCCGACGGGGTCCTGCGGATCACCGGGGCCGACGCGGTGACCCTGCTGGTCACGGTGCGGACGAGCCACCGCTCCTGGCGGGACGCGGACGGCGATCCGGGGGCCACCGCGGAGGAGGATCTGCGAGCCGCCGCCCGGCACACCCCGGCCGCGCTGCGGGAGCGTCACGTCGCGGACCACTCCGCGCTCTTCGGCCGGGTGGCGCTGGAGGTGCCGGTGACCCCGGCGGGCCTGCGGCCGACCGACGAACGGGTGGCGCGGTTCGCCGAGGGGGAGGACCCCCACCTGGTGGCGCTCCACTTCGACTACGGCCGGTACCTGCTGATCGCCTGTTCCCGGCCCGGCGGTCAACCCGCCAATCTCCAGGGCCTGTGGAACAACCTGACCGACCCCCCGTGGGGCTGCAAGTACACCATCAACATCAACACCGAGATGAACTACTGGCCGGCAGGCCCGGCCAACCTCGCGGAGTGCTGGGAGCCGCTGTTCGACCTGCTGGCGGACCTGGCGGTGGCCGGCGCCCGCACCGCCCGGGAGACCTACGGGGCACGTGGCTGGGTGGCCCACCACAACGTGGACGCCTGGCGCGGCACCGCCCCCGCCGACGGCGCCTTCTGGGGCATGTGGCCCACCGGCGGCGCCTGGTTGGCGCTGGCGATCCGGGAGCACCACCGCTTCACCGGCGACACCGCGGCCCTGCGCCGGCGGTTCCCGATCCTCGCCGGCGCGGCCCGCTTCTTCCTCGATTCCCTGATCACCGACCCGGCGACCGGCGAGTTGGTGACCTGTCCCTCGATCTCGCCGGAGAACGCCCACCACCCGGGCCCCGGCGGTTCGCTGTGCGCGGGCCCCACCATGGACAACCAGATCCTCGCCGACCTCTTCGACGCGGTGGTGGAGTGCGGGGAGTTGCTGGACGAGGAGCCGGGCCTGCGGTCGGAGGCGGCGGCGGCCCGGGAGCGGCTGGCCCCGATGCGGGTGGGCTCCGACGGGCGGCTGCGGGAGTGGCGGGAGGACTGGGACGCCCTCGCCCCCGAGCAGGACCACCGTCACGTCTCGCACCTGTACGGCCTGCACCCGGGGGCCCGGATCACCCGCCGGACCCCGGAGTTGCGGGCCGCCGCGCGGCGCACCCTGGAGGGGCGGGGGGACGCGGGCACCGGCTGGTCGCTGGCGTGGAAGATCAACTTCTGGGCACGGCTGGGCGAGGGCGCGCGGTCCTGGAAGCTGCTGGGGGATCAGCTCACCCCGGAACGCACCGCGCCCAACCTGTTCGACCTGCACCCGCCGTTCCAGATCGACGGCAACTTCGGCGCGGTGGCGGGCGTCACCGAGTGGTTGACGCAGTCGCACGAGGGCGAGGTCCACCTGTTGCCGGCGCTGCCGCCCGCCCTGCCCTCGGGACGGGTGCGCGGGCTGGTGGCGCGCGGCGGTGTGGAGGTGTCGCTGGAGTGGGAGGCGGGACGCCTGGTGCGGGCCCGGCTGCTCTCCCGACTCGGCGGCACCCTGAGGATCCGCTGGAGCGGCCCCCTCGCGGTCTCCCCCGCCGACGGAGGGGACGGGACGGCCCATCGGGTCGGGGGCGTCCGGTGGGAGGGCCCGGAGGAGGACGGCACGGTGGTGACCGTGGTGGGGACGGCGGCGGGCCAGGTGGTCGATCTGCGGCCGGCCGCGTGATTCCCACCCGTCCCCGGACGCCCGCCCGCGGGGCGACCGTTCCGTGACGTGTGTCCGTTACGGTGGCGGGAATACGCACGACACGACGGGTGGGAACGGCCCGCGATCGGCGGTGCCCGCGCCCGACGGCCCCGGAACCGGGGGATCGCCCCGGGCGTTCAACCGGTGACGGTGCCGCACACCGGAGCTGACGGGAGGCAGGCCATGGGGACGGAACCGCACGGTGAGGAGCGGGGCCGCCGGGACGAGTGGGACGAGTTGGTCCTCGACGAGAGCTTCGTCAGGGAGGCCCGGGTGAACGAGCCGACGGCCCGCACCCGCATGCTCTCCGAACGCTGGAGGAACAACGCCCCCGACCCCCAGCCGTGGCGTTCCGACGAGCCGCCGGCCGGGTGGATCCACAGCACGGCGCCCGGTCGGGGGAAGAAGAAGGAACGCAAACCGCGCCGGTCCCGGCGCGGCATCACCGGCTGGTTCCGGCGGCGACGCCGGGACGAGGGGGGCAAGGGGCCGGACACCGGGGAGTGACGCGTCCCGCTCCGGGCGGGGCGGGGCCGTCGGGGTCGGTCTCCCGACCCCGACGGCCGGCCGGGACCCGGACGGCGGGACGATCGCCGTCCGGGTCCCCGTGTGTGCGCCCGTGTCGGGCGGTTTTCAGCCCGCGGCGCCCAGCAGGTGGTCCATCGCCAGCTGGTCGAGCTGCTCGAAGGCCATCCCCCGCCGGGCGGCGGCCTCCGGGTCGAACTCCTCGAACGCCGAGCGGTCGGCGAGCAGCGCCGAGGCGGTCTCACCCTCGTTCAGGGTGGGACGGGCCAGTTCGTCCAGGCGCGAGGCGGCCAGGGCCTCGGCGGTGCGCGGGTCGGCCCGGAAGGCGGCGGCCCGCTCCTTGAGGATCAGGTAGTTGCGCATGCCGCCGGCGGCCGAGGCCCAGACGCCGTCCATGTCCTCGGTGCGCGGGGGCTTGAAGTCGAAGTGCCGGGGACCCTCGTAACCGGCCGTCTCCAACAGGTCCACCAGCCAGAAGGCCGAGCGCAGGTCGCCGGCGCCGAAACGCAGGTCCTGGTCGTACTTGATGCCGTTCTGACCGTTGAGGTCGATGTGGAACAGCTTGCCCGCCCACAGCGCCTGCGCGATGCCGTGCGGGAAGTTGAGCCCGGCCATCTGCTCGTGACCCACCTCGGGGTTGACGCCGAACAGTTCGGGCCGCTCCAGCCGCTCGATGAAGGCCAGGGCGTGACCGACGGTGGGCAGGAGGATGTCGCCGCGCGGCTCGTTGGGCTTGGGCTCCAGCGCGAAGCGCATGTCGTAGCCCTGCTCGGTGACGTAGTCGGCGAGCAGGTCGAAGCCCTCCTTGAGGCGGTCCAGGGCGGCCCGCACGTCCTTGGCCGCGCCCGACTCGGCACCCTCCCGGCCGCCCCACGCCACGTAGGTGCTCGCGCCCAGTTCGGCCGCGAGGTCGATGTTGCGCATGGTCTTGCGCAGGGCGTACCGCCGGATGTCGCGGTCGTTGGCGGTGAAGGCGCCGTCCTTGAAGACGGGGTGGGTGAAGAGGTTGGTGGTCGCCATCGGGACCACCATGCCGGTGGAGTCCAGGGCCTGGCGGAAGCGCTTGATCCGGGTCTCGCGCTCGGCGGTGGGGGCCCCGAAGGGGATGAGGTCGTCGTCGTGGAAGGTGACGCCCCAGGCCCCGAGTTCGGCCAGGCGCTCCACGCTCTCGACCGGGTCGAGGGCGGGGCGGGTGGCGTCCCCGAAGGGGTCGCGACCCGCCCAGCCGACGGTCCACAGGCCGAAGGTGAACTTGTCCGCGGGGGTGGGCTGGTAGGACATGACGGCTCCTCGCTGGTGCGGGCGGTGCGGGACGGCCCCGACCCGTCGGGGTCGGGACACGCGGACCAGGACGACGGAACAGCGCTCCGGCTATTTCGTCATCGCTGTTTACAAATTAGTATGCGGGAGGCCGTGACGGAAGACCCGTAGCGTTCGGAGCCGCCGTGGCGCCGGCTTCCGCCCCCGTCGGAGAGGACGAGTTCATGACCACCGCACCCGAGGGTCCCGTCGTCATCGGCGTGGACAGCTCCACTCAGTCCACGAAGGTGCTCGCGGTGGACTCCGCGACCGGAGAGGTGCTGGCCCGCGGGCGGGCCGCGCACGTGGTGACCCCCGAGCGGGACAGCGATCCCGAACAGTGGTGGGGTGCCCTGGTCGAGGCCCTGGAGGCCTGCGGCCCCATCGCCGAACGGGCCGCCGCGATCGCCGTGGCCGGCCAGCAGCACGGCCTGGTCACCCTGGACGCCGACAATCGCCCCGTGCGCAACGCCCTGCTGTGGAACGACACCCGCTCGGCCCCCCAGCGCGACCGTCTGGTGAGGGAACTGGGCGGCCCGGCCGCCTGGGCGGAGCGCACCGGCAGCGTGCCCGCGGCCTCCTTCACCGTCACCAAGTGGGCCTGGTTGCGGGAGCACGAGCCCGAGCACGCCGCCGCCACCCGCGCGGTCCGGCTGCCCCACGACTACCTCACCGGCCGGCTCGCCGGCCACGGCGTCACCGAGGGCACCACCGACCGGGGCGACGCCTCGGGTACCGGGTGGTGGTCCTCCGCCACCGGGGACTGGGACACCGAACTCACCGCGCTCTCCGACCTGGACCCCGCCCTCCTGCCCCGGGTGGTCCCCGCCGGCGAGGCCGCCGGCACCACCCGCTCCGGCCTGCCCGTGCCGGCCGGGATCCCGGTGGCCGCCGGCACCGGCGACAACATGGCCGGCGCCCTGGGGCTGGGGCTGGAGCCGGGCCGTCCGGCGCTCAGCCTGGGCACCTCCGGCACGGTCTACGCCGTCACCACGCGCCGCCCCGTGGACCCCACCGGTACCGTGGCGGGCTTCGCCGACGCCGGCCGCGACTGGCTCCCCCTGGCGTGCACCCTCAACTGCACCCTCGCCGTCGACCGGGTCGCCGCCCTGCTGGGGCTGGATCGCGAGGCCGTGGAACCGGCCCCGTCCGGCACGGCCGCCGGACCGGTGCTGCTGCCCTTCCTGGACGGGGAGCGCACCCCGGACCTGCCGCTGGCCTCCGGTCTGCTGTACGGCCTGCGCCACGACACCACCGGTGGACAGATCCTGCAGGCCGCCTACGACGGTGCCGTCTACGCCCTGCTCCGCGCCTTGGACCTGGTCCTGGAGGGGGACGGCGGGGCCGACGCCGACCAGCCGATCCTGCTGTTGGGCGGGGGCGCCCGGGGCACCGCCTGGCGCGAGACGGTGCGCCGGCTGTCCGGGCGACCGGTCCAGGTGCCCCGGGCGGAGGAGCTGGTCGCCCTGGGGGCGGCGGCGCAGGCCGCCGGCCTGGTGCAGGGCCGGGACGCCGCCGCGGTGGCCCGGGACTGGAACACCGCCGAGGGTCCGGCCTGGCCCGCCGTCGAGCGGGACGAGGCCGCCACGGCGCGGATCGCGTCCGTGCTGGAGGGCGCCGACGGCCTCTTGCGCCGGCCCTGACCGGTCCCGGCGGGAGGCCGGGGGAAACGGAACCGACCGGGTCGGCGGGACCCGGGACGAGAGGGACGAACGGAAACAGGAGGTGGGGCGGTGGTCCAGCCCGTTCCGCAGACCCAGGCCGAACTGCGTTTGCGCAACCTCTCGCGGGTGCTCCACCTCCTGGCCGACGACGGTCCGCTCTCGCGGGCCGAGGTGGCCGCCCGCACGGGGCTGACCCGCGCGGCGATCTCCAGCCTCGTGGACGAACTGCTGCGGGCCGGGCTGGTCGTGGAGAGCTCCCGCGACCGGTCCGGCTCGGTCGGACGTCCGGGAACCGCCCTGGAGCCCGCCGACCGCGGCCCCTGCGGCATCGGCGCCGAGATCGGCGTGGACCAACTGGCGGTGTGCGCCATGGATCTGCGCGGCGGGGTGCGCCTGCGTCTGGACTCGCCGATGACCGCCGGGGACACCCGGCCCGGCCGCGTGCTGGCCGCCCTGGCGGAGCTGTTGGAGGAGTTGGTGGGGAGGTGCGAGGGGCTGGGGCTGCGGCCGGCCGGGGTGACGGTGGCGGTTCCCGGCCTCGTGGCCCGGGACTCCACCACCGTGGTGCGCGCCCCCAACCTCGGGTGGGAGGGGGTGGATCCCGCTCCCCTGCTGCCGACCGGTCACGGACCCCTGCGGGTGGAGAACGAGGCGAACCTCGGCGCCGTCGCCGAGCGGGCCGCTTCCCCCGCCGGGACGGGGCGGGACCTGCTGTACGTCTCGGCCGGGATCGGCATCGGTGCGGCCGTCCTGGTCGACGGTGAACTGCTGCGCGGGGCCCGCGGCTTCGCCGGTGAACTGGGGCACGTCCCGGTCGCGCCGGACGGTCCGCCGTGCCGCTGCGGCAGCACCGGGTGCGCCGAGACGCTGGCGGGCGAGGAGGCGGTGCTCCGGGCCGCGGGCACCGATCCCGGCGAAGGCCCCCGCGCCCCGCTGCTGGAGGCGGTGCGGGCGCGCTGCGAGGGAGGCGACGAACGGGCCCTGGCCGCCGTGGAGCGGGCCGGTCGGGCACTGGGCGTGGCGCTCTCCGCGGCGGTGAACCTGCTCGATCCGGCCGAGGTGGTCATCGGGGGCCCGCTGGCCCGCCTCGGTCACCGCCTGCTGCCGGCGCTCGAACACGAGGTGGGCCTGCGGACCGCCGTCGCGGGGCACGACCGACCCGCTCCCCCTCTCCGGTTGTCCCGCCTGGGACCGGACGGCCCGCTGCTGGGCGCCGCGCGGACGGCGGTGCGCGGCGTGCTCGACGACCCCGGACGCGCCCGGGACACCTGACCCCACCGGCCAATCACCGTTCGACCGATTTTCCCCTGATCGGGTCAATTC
This sequence comes from Streptomyces calidiresistens, assembly GCF_014141525.1. GTDB lineage: Bacteria > Actinomycetota > Actinomycetes > Streptomycetales > Streptomycetaceae > Streptomyces > Streptomyces calidiresistens. The sequence goes on along the minus strand of NZ_VKHS01000058.1, from coordinate 236 downwards.
ACCGGATCACCCTCGTACCGGCCCCGCCGGGCGCGCAGCATCATGGCGTGAGACGAGATCCCCGCGGGCGCCGGGCGGCGCGCGCCGCAGCCGTGCCCGCCGTTGCCCTCGCCCTGTGGGCCGGGGGCGCGCCCGTGGCCGCCGCTCTCCCGCCCGCCCCGACCGACCGGATGGGCGCGGGCGGGGTCGTCGCCCCCGACCTCCCGGTCTCCCCCTCCGGTGGCCCTCCTCCCGGG